>NZ_CP166871.1:914302-1219069 GCF_041379045.1 Thalassotalea ponticola | reverse complement strand
CAGTACCAACAAGAACTTGACCTTAACGGCCCAGATTTAAACTTAGAAAATGTTGAGTCAATTGAACGAGCGTTAGAGTCTATATACGCAAGAGATGCGATTGCGACGCGTAATCACACCCGTTTTCCACGGGCTCTTACGCAAAAATTGCGCAGTGCGTTTGCCGATTTGTTACTGTTAATGGACGGTAAAGACATCAAACAAATGAAGCCGAGTAAGTCTGCTGAGATTGATGAAGAGGAAGAGTAACGCCCTCTTCCAAGACGTATGTCACCATCGCGCTCAGTTGCTCTGCAGTACACCTTAAACGTGTACTGCACCTGCCTTAATCATCGAGATCAATAAACTCAATATCGTCGACATTCAACACATAACTGGTTGGGATTTGTTTAGCACCATCTACCAAGCTCAACTCTGGCGACAGTGTTTCTGAAGTCATCACCCCTTTCACTTCGATGGGAGTAAATAACCCCAGTGAAGGTGGTTCTATTGGCGTTGTTAACTTGGCGTAGACAATTTGGTTTGCGGCAGGCGGTGGCTCGTGAATGCATGCCCCGACATAAGGCACCAGTAAAAATTCAGACACTTTTTTGCCGACAAACTCGAGTGGTAATAAAAAGCCACGCATTTGGATACGCGCATTATCAAGTTCTGGGTTTGTCGATGAAAACTCTAACTCTCGCTGCGCAATAATTTGCTCGCGAGCTTTAAATAACCCTTCGACATCATGACCGTTTTGCACTAATTGTTTATAAGCGGTATCCGCTAACGCTTGGGTTTGCGCATCGACCTGCTCACCACTGGATTTAATATCTCGAACGATCGCAATTTGCTGCATCTTGCGAATATCATCAATTTCCATCTCGGCAAACGGATTACTCAACTGTTTGCGCTCAACATGGGCGTTGAGCGTATCCCACGTTATCACTTGATAAGGCATTGCCTTTACTTGTGCTACCACTCCAATAAGCAATAGCGCGGTTAAAAAAACACTGCAAATGGTGTTATGAGAAAACTGTGTCATGAGAAAACCTTTTATGAATACGCAATAACCGACTAATTACGCACCGACATACCATCGGTTAAAGCGTAACGATATAACTGAAAACCCGGTACTAAGCTAATTAGCATTGCCGTAGTTGCTATGGCCAGCAACAGCCAACACTCGTAGGGTGATAACATATTGGCGGTAAGGTATACGCCAAAATGATCAAGCACCAAGGGCTTGAGTGTGACGAGTGCGCCATAAACCAACAGTACACCACTGACAATCCCCGCGACTATCATACATGCTGCTTCGACCATCAGCAGTGAAAATATATGTCGCGGTTTGGCACCTATGGCACGCAACACCGCCATTTCACGACGACGCTGATTTAAACTGTTGAGTAAAATAATCAACATCGATGCCAAAGAAATTACCACCACCACCAGCGATATGGCGATTAAGGCTTTTTCAACGATACTGAGCAATGACCATAATTCAAGTAATGCCACGCCCGGCATTATCGCTAATAATGGCTCATTTTCATATTGATTTATGCCTTGCATCATTGCCAAAACCGATGGTCGTTCATGTAACCCTAAGTAAAAGCCACTGATATTATTGGTTGGATAAGTGCCTAAAGCCGCCGAAGTTGACGTTTTATTCAAGGCTTCGACGTGCTCATGCGAGTGGTCCGTTAATCGGTGTTGATGATCTAGGTGCTGGTGTTTTGAGTCTTGGCTCTTGGTGCCGTTTTGTTGCACATTAACTGCTGTATCATTGCCTTGCAGCACCGCAAACGGATCGGCTGGGACAGCGTTGTGGGGTTGTTGCTGGTGTAAATTATCCATGCCGGTGAGCGATATAAACAAGCTGCGATCAACGGGCGTTGCCGTTGGCGCCAAAACCCCCACCACCGTAAAGGGGTGGTGTTGATGGTGCAAATAACTGTTGCCACTTCCGTGTGATAAAATCACCGTGTCACTGACTTGGTAATTCAATTTTTTGGCGACATCAGCACCGAGTACCACGTGTGTCGGTTGCGCGAACCAGTGACCTTTTCGCATATTCAGTGATTGTCGTTCACCGTATTTGTAATGTTCAAAAAACTGTTCAGTCGTGCCGATCACCTTGTAACTTTTGTGACTATCACCAAGGGAAAACGGGATACTCCACTTAACCATCGGCTGGTCACTAAAATGCTGATAAGAGTGATAGCTAATTGCCTGAGTTGGCGTTCCCATTTGAAATACCGATGACAGGAGCAAGTTAATTTGACTGGTTCTAGAGCCAACAATTAAATCGGTAGCGGATATGGTACTGGTAAAACTTTGTTTCGTTTGAACCCGCACTTTCTCAATAGTCAGTAGCAGAGCAACGCTTAACGCTATTGACAAGACGGTAAGCAATATACTGGTTTTTCTGTTGCGAAAACTCTTTAGGGCAAGGTTAGTAATTGTCATCTGTCATTACCTGGGCTTAACGGCGATAGTGCGTTGTCGTCAGCGGTCATTGGTTGCCCTTTGAGCTCTAACCGTACCCGAGTTAAACCCGCGTGTTCAGTGCTTGATACTAAGCTAAAGACGCGATCGAAGCCGTGTTGTAAGCGCAAATCGTGACTGACAAAGATCAAGGTAGCCCCAAGTGCTTGGCACTCGTTGGCCAGCAGCTGTAAAAAGCCCTCACATCGCTGTGCGTCAAGCGACGAGGTTGGCTCATCAGCAATAATAATTTTTGGCGATCCCATCAACGCTCTGGCAACAGCCACCCGCTGTTGCTGACCAATACTGAGTTGATTTACCGGCTTGTTGAGCAGCGTATCATCAGCCATATCTAAATGCTTCAGTAAGCGTTTTGCCTCGTTGAGCAGCGACCCCGACTTGGCTATCGCGTTTTGTTTGCGCGATGCGGAAAATTGCACCGCCAGCAACACGTTTTCGATACTGGTTAAGTACGGGATAAGATTAAACATCTGAAAAATGACACCGAGGTGGTCAGCGCGAAACTGATCGCGTTGGCTAGCTGTCAACAAAGACAGATCAGTGTTGAGTAATGTAAGTTGCCCTGACTGTACTGAGTTAATACCGCAGAGTAAGCTCAGCAGCGTGGTTTTTCCACTGCCACTGGGGCCATATAAAAACACCTTTTCGCCTTGCGCTATGGTTAAACGGTCAATGGCAAGGAGGTGATCTGCACTTTCTGACCAGCGAAATTGCAACTCGTGGATATCAATAGCAACACTCATAATACAACGCATCTTTGAGTAAATAGACAACGGCTAATATAACGATAAGCTGTCGCTATCTCAAGCCGATAATGAGTGAATTAAGGTATAACTTAGACTCAAACTAAGGCGCAACACCGCATTGCTTATCACCGCACGGTGGTGTTCAACGCTTCGCCGCGTGTGTGTCAGCGCCAAGGGCACAGCTAAAGCGCATGCGAGCAAGCTTTGGTCGCCCGCATGCCACGATAGCTTTAGTCGTGTCAAGACACTCTTTAATTAAGCAAAGATGTCTCTGGCGATGATCAGCTTTTGAATTTCACTGGTACCCTCATAAATTGAGGTAATGCGCACGTCGCGCGCCATTCTCTCGAGTGGGTACTCTTGAATGTAGCCCGCACCACCGAGTAACTGCAATGCATCGTATACGGCTTTGTTGGCTTTATCGGCGGCAAATAATTTGGCCATCGAGGCAGACGTTGCGAATGCTTGGCCTTGATCTTTTAAAAACGCTGCTTGCATTAGCAATAAGCGCGCGGCTTCCATGTCCGTATACCGTTCAGCCAGCATCCACTGAGGCCCCTGAAATTGACTAATGCTTTGTCCAAACTGTTGCCTGTCTTGGCAGTATTGTTTGGCATAATCAAGCGCCGCTAAACCAATACCCAAGGCCAATGAGCCTATGCCAATACGACCACCGGCAAGCTCGCCAACGGCAATGGCAAACCCTTTGTTTTCCTCACCTAATAACGCACTTACCGGAATGCGACATTGATCAAAGTGCACTTCATTGGTTGGTGAGGCGTGTTGTCCCATCTTGTGTTCGCGTTTACCGATGGTCATACCCGGTGTGCCCGCATCAACAATAAAGCACGATATGCCCTTGCCTTTTCGCGCCGTCGCATCAGTAACGGCCCAAACCACAAAACAGCCGGCGATTTCACCACTGGTGATGTAGATTTTTGAGCCGTTTAACACGTACTCATCGCCGTCTTTCACCGCCGTTGTTTTCATTGCACTCGGATCGGAACCCGCGCCAGATTCGGTAAGGCAAAAGCCGCCAGCTAAATACTCACCATTACAAAATTTAGGTAAATAGGTTTGTTTTTGTTGCTCATTACCTACCGCTTGGATCACTTCGGCGACCATGTTGGTTACCGATGTCGTTACCGCCGTTGAGGCACATGCTTTGGCTAATTCAGTAATCGCCAAAGAAAACGCAACGGAGCCCGCCTCAACACCGCCGTATTCGGACTTGACGTTTAAGCCCATAAAACCGAGTTCGGCTAACTTGGCTAAATTGGTTTTAAACAGTGCGAGGTCTTTGCTCTGATCAAGTTCAGCCGCGACCGGTGCTAATTCACTTTCGGCAAATTTTTGTGCCATGTCTTGGATCATGGTCTGTTCTTCTGTTAATGCGATATGCATAGTCTTTCCCCTGAGAATACAGTGGCGCAACCATAGCGAAAAGCAACGCTTTTGCCTAGCCTCTCGCGGGTTTGTTGCCCCGCATTGGACAAACATTCTGTATGGATTATTTGACAACGTTATGGTCAGAGTGCGACAGCAAGGGTAATACGACTCGTTAGTTGCCATTATCGGGTTGTTAAAACCAGAGTGATAAGTCCGCTTCATTGGTAAAAACGAGTCGATTAACTCGTTGTTATAAAACGTATTTACGTCAGTTTTGGATGTTATATCGGGTTTATACCCAGCACATTTTGCCTAATGCGTTGGTGCGCTATATGCAGCATCAGTTATTACAGGTAACTCTGAACAGCCTTGTGAGTTGGTTATTGCCCCTTGGTTAGTTTGCTGTCGTGCTAATCCATAGGTAGCCAATCACCAGGCAGACCGCGACTAACCCGATGCTAATTAACCACCCCAGTGCTAGAAGGGTATAGCCGATGACATTGTTTAAACCGGCATGAGTAAGCTGAGCGACCGTGGTTAATTTAATAACGGCTGACATAACCAGTACGCCGGCGAGCGCCAGTAACGGTAGTAACGCAAAGATAAGCAAGCCAACGGCACCAGCAGCAGAGGTTGAATCATCTGGGCTGATACCGTGCAGCAGTATAAGTGTGGCAGTAAAGCCAAGCAAAAATATGACGTTGCCCCAGGCTAGGCGCGATTTATACATCCGTTTTCCTTGTCATCGCTAAACTGCAGACCACCTTTTGGGGATAACGCGGTTTGGCGTTTTAAACTCCAAACGTTCAATCGCGAGCAAACTGCAGTAACGTTTGATTATGCAATCGTCATCGTTATTTTACCGTGTCAGATCCCGATGTGGTTGGCGAGCTCGCCGCAATATCAGGGGTGGTACAGGTAACACCGTGATTTTGTGCTTTATGGCGTAAGTAATGGTCCATCAACGTTATTGCAACCATCGCCTCGGCAATAGGTACCGCTCGGATACCGACACAGGGGTCGTGACGACCACGGGTAATAATATCACATGGATTACCATTGACATCGATGGTTTTACCGCTAATACCAATGCTTGAGGTGGGTTTTAATGCAATGTTGGCAATAATATCTTGGCCCGATGAAATGCCTCCTAACACACCACCGGCAGAATTTGACAAAAAACCACTCGGTGTCATCTCATCGCGATGCTCTGATCCCTTTTGCTCAATACAGTCAAAGCCATCACCTATTTCAACACCTTTAACAGCATTAATGCTCATTAATGCATGCGCCAAGTCGGCGTCAAGCCGATCAAACACCGGCTCACCTAAGCCAACGGGCACATTCGACGCGATAACTTTAACACCGGCACCTATTGAGTCCTTTTCTCGTAATATGCCGCGCAGTAATTCATCAAGTTGTTCGACTTTATTCGCATCAGGGAAGAAAAACGGATTATTGGCTACTTCTGACCAAACGTATTGCTCTGCTTTGATATCGCCAATTTGATACACACACGCTTTTATCTCTACGCCACATTGCTGTTGCAGGTACTTTTTAGCAATGCTACCTGCGGCCACGCGCATAGCGGTTTCACGAGCTGACGACCTGCCACCACCGCGGTAATCGCGAATACCGTATTTTTGCAAATAGGTATAATCGGCATGACCGGGGCGAAATGACGCCGAGATTTCAGAGTAATCTTGCGAGCGTTGATCGGTATTTTCAATCATTAAACCAATGGGCGTGCCTGTGGTTTTGCCTTCGAAGACACCAGACAAGATCTTTACCTTATCGGCCTCACGTCTTGCCGTGGTGAAACGCGATGTACCTGGTTTACGTCGGTCTAAATCGCGTTGTAAATCGTCTTCGCTTAATTCGATACCGGGCGGACAACCGTCAACAATAGCACCCAATGCTAAACCGTGACTTTCACCAAAGGTGGTAACCCGAAAAATTTGTCCAAATGTGTTGCCTGCCATAATGTGCTACTTTACTGCCTCGTCAAAAAGCGGTTGATAGTGTACCAATTGTTGTTTGGTTAATTGAAATACGCCCAGTCCACCGCGTTCAAACTCAATCCAATGAAAATCAACGCTTGGAAATTGTTCTATTAAATGCACCATCGAGTTGCCGACCTCACAAATTAGCACGCCACCATCATTGAGGTGCGCTGCGGCTTGACTCAAAATCTTGCGAGTTAAATCCAGGCCATCATCACCACTACCTAAACCCATCTCAGGTTCGTGATGAAATTCCTCTGGCATATCATCGATGTCTTCCCTGTCTACATAAGGAGGGTTGGTTACTATCAAATCATACTTTTGCCCAGAAAGGCTAGAAAAAAGATCGGATTGAATAGCGTGAACTCTGTCATCTAATTCGTGGTTGTGGATATTCATTGCCGCGACGTCCAATGCATCAGGCGATAAATCAACGGCATCCACCTCGCTATCAAAAAATTGATGGGCACAGGCTATCGCTATACAACCGCTGCCCGTACACAAGTCCAGTATGCGTTGAGGTGGCTGCTCTACTAGGCCCAAAAACTGACGTTCAATAAGCTCGCCTATTGGTGAACGCGGCACCAATACTCGTTCGTCAACATAAAACGGTAAACCGTTAAAGTAAGCCAAATTGGTGATATAGGATGCGGGGATGCGTTCATCAATACGGCGTAAATAAATATCAATCAACTGCTGCTTTTCTGTTTTGGTTAACCGGGTGTGTAGTACACCATCACCAATATCATTAGGTAAATATAAGGTAAACAAGGTTAGTGCCACCGCCTCATCCCATGCGTTATCTGTACCGTGGCCAAAAAACACTTCCGCTTCGTTAAAGCGGCTAACCGCCCAACGCAAAAAGTCATGAACTGTTTTTAAATCGTCAATAACCTCTTTCACATTAACTTCAAGCAAAGTAAACTCCCTAAAACTGATTTTCTATAATAATGACACACAATATAAACTATTTTGCCAACGGCACGCTGTTTTTTACACGTCCCCAAGAGTAATATTAGGCTATGAATGATAACGACCAAGACCTCGACGACAAAGCCCTGTTCATGCAAGCCATGGGGAAAGTAAAACCTCTTGCCCAAGATAAAATTGTTACTGCGGACAAACGCAGCAAACAAAAGATCACCTTGGCGCGTAAAAAACAAACGCTTGAGCAACACAAACAGCAATTTTACTTCTCTGATCAATTTGAGCCGAATCTAGAAACGTCTGGCCCAGTTAAATACGTGCGTGATGACGTCGATAGCTTTGAAGTAAAACGATTGCGTCGCGGTGAATATTATCCCGATATCACCCTAGACCTGCACGGTCTCAACCAACAACAATCCAAACAAGAGATAGCGGCGCTTCTTGGCGAATGCAAAAAGCAACACGTCAATTGCGCGTGTATTATTCACGGTATTGGCAACCGCATATTAAAAAACAAAGTACCGCATTGGTTGGTACAACACCCCGACATCATGGCGTTTCACCAAGCACCACTAGAGTTTGGTGGCGATGGTGCTCTGTTAGTTCTCATTGATTTACAAGATGATTTTATGTGTAAATAGCCAGCCACTAGCGCCCCAATAGAGCGGGCAAGATTTTCACCACTGCTGCCATTGCGGCTCTATAACGCCAAGGCTGTCTACTGACACGGGTTTTCATCGATTGCAGTTATCGCTGTTTTGTTGTTGGTAATTAACGACTGTGAGCGTTTTGTGACAACTAGTGAGCGAGCCTCTCGGGGCTGATGTGCGCTGCGACCGACCCGTTCATGCGCTCAACGCTGTAATCGATGTGCAATACACTTGCTGTGGGAAATAATGGAGCCACATTCTCAACTGACATTTTTTCGGTTAGGTAACTGACTAGCGGCATGTGAGAAACCAGCAACACATTGTTCCACGGTTTTACCGCCAAAATGCCATCGAGGTAGTCGTGTACGTCGGTTGCGCTGCCATGAGGTGTTAACAGGGCTAAGGTGCTAATGGTGACTGGGCTGTGTAAGTGCTCCTTGAGAGCCTGTGCCGTTTGTTGCGCACGCTTGTACGGGCTAGCGATGATGGCATCAAATTTAATGCCTTGTTGCGCTATCCAGCGCGCGATCAGCTCAATATCGCGCAAACCATCTGGTGTCAGTGACCGATGTTGATCGTCACCGAGGGTGTTTTCTGCTTCCGCGTGACGCATGATGTATATATTCATAGTTTACGATGCTTAGTTTGGCCGATTGGACGACGTCGTAACTGTTGTTGTTTTACGGTGACGGTCACTCAATAGTTCAGAAATAATTTGCATTTAGCTATATTATTAAACAAAACGGCCTTATTATAGTGGGTGTATGCTAATCGTTTGCTGTGATTAGTCAATAAAAATCATATTTTGATGGAGCAGCATTTGAAAACAAGCCCGAACGATAGCAAACAATATCATCCATTCACGCTTGCCAATGGACTGAGAGTGATGGTGATACACAATAGCGAGTCTAATCGCTGTGCTGCGGCGCTTGCGGTCAACGTTGGCCATTTTGACGACCCAGACGATCGTCAAGGGATGGCTCATTTTCTCGAACACATGCTGTTTTTAGGCACCAAAAAATATCCCGACAGTGGTGAATACCAACAATTTCTAGCGCAACACAGTGGCTCTAACAATGCGTGGACAGGTACTGAGCACACCGCATTTTTCTTCGATATCAATGCTCAATATTTCGAACAAGCGCTTGACCGATTTAGTCGCTTTTTTAGCGAACCACTGCTAGCACAAGAGTATATCGACAAGGAGCGACTCAATATTGACTCTGAGTTTAAATTAAAACTCAAAGATGAAATGCGTCGCATCTACGACGTACACAAAGAAACCATCAATCCAGCGCATCCATTTAGCAAATTTAGCGTTGGCAACTGTGACACCCTCGCCGATCGCATCGACAGTGATTTAAAAGATGAAGTCAGCGATTTTTTTACGCAACACTACCGCGCCAACCGAATGACCTTAGTGTTAGAGGGACCACAATCGCTAGACGAGCTCAGCGCTCTTGTGGTTGAAAAATTTTCTGATATTGCCGCAGGTAACGGTGAAAAACCCCCGATTACCGAGCCACTTTACTTACCCGAACACTTAGGTATTCATATTGCCATTCGCCCACTCAAACAAGAACGCAAACTGATTTTAAGTTTTGCTTTACCGGGTATCGACAAAGACTATCGATTTAAACCGGCCAGTTACTTAGCCTATTTGCTCGGCCACGAAGGACCAGGAAGTATTTTGTCGATACTCAAAGACAAACAGTGGGCGCTTGGTTTGAGCGCCGGTGGTGGGATAAACGGCTCCAATTTTAAAGATTTTAATATCAGCGTTCGCTTAACCGAAGCGGGACAAGAGCACACAGATGACATCATCGAACTTATCTTTGCTTACATTAAGTTAATAAAGCAAGACGGGTTAATCGAGCAATACTTCAACGAAAAAAAGGCCATCTTAGAGTTTGCCTTTCAGTACCAAGAAAAGCTCAAACCACTGGATTCGGTCAATCAGTTAGTCATCGCCATGCATCACTACCCCAGTGACGATTACATGTACGGCGACTACGTCATGAAGCGCTTTAACCTACCGCTGACACAAGAGTACTTAAACGCGTTAACGCACTGTAACATGCGCGTTATTCACATTAATCCGGATGTGGTAACCGATACCATAAGTCATTGGTATCAAGTGCCGTATAGCATCACACCAATCACCCCTAAGCAACAACAAACATGGCAATCAGCAAGCATACCTGAGTCGCTCAGCTTACCGGATGCCAATCCTTATATCGTAGATTCTCCAACGGTGATCCGCATTGAGGATGACATGAACATCCCTCGACTGATCAGCCAAAGACCCGGCTTCAAGGTGTGGTTCAAGCAGGATAAATCTTTTCATGTACCCAAGGGGCAAATCATTATCGGTATCGACTCCAAGGAAGCGATAAAAAACAAGCAACACATTGCTATGACGCGTTTATTCGTCGAACTGTTTAGCGACTCGGTATTGGAACAAAATTACGATGCTGAGCTTGCAGGTATTCACTACCATTTATACCCTCATCAAGGTGGCATGACATTGCAATTGTCTGGCATCAATGAAAAACAACCGCTGCTGTTGGAAAAACTACTCTTGGCACTAAAGGATCACTCGCTGGCAAAACCGCGCTTTGAATTGTTTAAACATCAGCTGGTGACACATTGGCGCAATGCAGAAAAAAGCAAATCGATTTCTCAACTGTTCTCCAAGCTCAATGCGTTGATGAAACCGTCGAGCCCCTCTGGTAATGACCTAGCGGATGCACTAGAGCAAACTAGTTTTCGCGATTTTACTGAATTTTGCGCTTTGTATTTTAACAAGCTGACCATTGAATCGTTTATTTACGGCAACTGGAATGTATCGCATGCTCAATCAATAACCTCATTGATCGATAACAAACTCGGTGAATACGTCGATGCCAACGCTAAGGTGATTTGTAACGTCGTCGACTGTCATGGTCAAGGTAGCCTACTGATGCCCCAAATATTGGCTGATCACGATTACGCAAGCGTTGTTTATTACCCGATGGCCGATGTTGACAATCACACTATGGCGATGACCATGCTCACCAGTCATTTGTTATCACCGCACTTTTTTCAGCGCATGCGCACCGAAAAGCAATACGGTTACCTCGTTGGAGTCGGTTATATGCCAATGAATCGCTTTCCCGGTATCGCCTTTTATATTCAATCGCCAGATACTCCAACCGAACAGCTATTTAGCGCAATAGATGAGTTTATTGATGGGTTTGACAACAACATTACCGCACAAGAATGGACCATGCTCAAACAAGGTATTGTCGGCCAACTACAAGAAAAAGATACTAACGGCCGTATTAAAAGCCAGCGCTATTGGATGAGCATATGCAATGGCGATATCAACTTTGACCAAAAACAGCGCCTGATTGAAAGCATTGAGTCTTTGCAACTTGACGACATCAGTGCGTTTATTCAGCAACGTCTCGCAAGCCAAGCATCGCCAGATCGAATTTGTCTAGCGTCAGTGAAGCACGAAGATGAACTGAAGGCGCTCCACAATGACAATAAAGTCATTGTGGATATTGATCACTTTCACACTCAAACACCGTTTAAGTCAGCAGAAAAGCTTTGGGCTGAAGACTGAGCTAGGCAAAGCAAGTAACGCGCTCAAAGCGAGATACATACCCCATCACCAACGCTTGACGCAAAAAAATTGTCGAGTTACGCACCAAAGACGACGTGATGACGTGCTCGTTGCTTGCGCAGTTGCATGCGTCGTTCAATGCAAAACATCGGCCAGATAAACGGACCAAACAATAATCCAGCGGTTGCCCAGCGTTTACGCCCCATACCACAACTAAACGCTTGGCAATAAAAAAACACTGCACACACTAACGATAAAATAACTAACAACATCATACTCTGCTACCACAAATACACACAACTGTGACAAGACTGTTGCGTTAATTGTAGCAAATAGAATAATTACACTAAAGTGATATTGAGTGATTTTTCGTCACATATTGTTAACGCGGTGCTAACAACCTCCATGTGCGTTTAGTAAACTCCCCGCTCATTAAAAAGCCCCTGTGCGATAATCGCCTAGGGGCTTTGCGCTTAACGAGATAGCCGATTTACACATCTCATTAACATATCACTTTTTTGTTAAAGCATTTTCAGTATTGGCGATACAAAACCTACATCAATAGCATGTACGATTGCTTTTCGCCATTTCAACCAACGCCTCACATGGTTCAAAATGTTCGCCGTAGCTGGCTTTGTACTGATTGAGCTTATCGACTACGGTTTGTGCACCCAAGCTATCAAGGTATCTAAATGGCCCGCCGACAAAGGGTGGGAAACCTATGCCAAAGATAGCGCCAATATCACCATCGCGAGGGTTGCGAATAATGCCTTCATCCAAACATCGCACCGCTTCATTAACCATCAATAATACACTGCGTTGACAGATGTCCTGTGATGACAACCGACTGCTTGGCGTTACGCCGAGCAGGCTGTAAACGCTTTCGTCAACATTCTTGCCCGATGCTTTCTTACTTTGGTAATCGTAAAAGCCTTTGTTGGTTTTCTTGCCTTTGCGGTTGTCATCGATCAGCTTGTTAAACGCGTCAGGTGCCTTAAAGCGCTCACCTAATTCAGCTTCTAAAATTGGGCTAATTTTTGCGCCAATATCAATACCAACTTCATCCAGTAATTTTATCGGACCGACCGGAAAGCCGAATTTAACCAAGGCTTTATCAATCTTATCAATGGGCTCACCTTGCAACAGCATATTGGCCGCTTCATTGACATAAGGGGCGAGGATGCGATTGACATAGAAACCGGCTTTGTCTTTCACCACTATCGGTGTCTTACCTTGTCGTTTGGCATAAGCGACAGTGGTTGATATGGTTTCATCTGACGTCTTTTCATGAGCAATGATTTCTGCCAACGGCATTTTGTCCACCGGAGAAAAATAGTGCAGACCAATCACGTTTTCAGGATTTTTTGCCTTGGCGGCAATTTGATTTATTGGCAGTGACGACGTATTACTTGCAAAAATGACGCCTTGCTTACCATGTGCTTCGACATCGGCAACCATTTTTTGCTTTAACTCAAGGTCTTCAAATACCGCTTCGATAACCATGTCAACCTTGTTAAAACCGCTGTAGTCAAGGGTACCTGTTATCCGGTTCATTTGTTGTTGCATCAACGCTTTGGAGAGGAAGCGACGTTTGACTTTTTTATTTAAAATGTCAAAGCTGTATTTAAGCGCATGACCGATCCCCTGATGATTAATGTCTTTAATACGCACTGGCGTTTTGGCGTTATTGACACTCACATAGGCGATACCGCCCCCCATGAGTCCGCCACCTAATATCCCAACCTTATGCACCTCGCCGGCTGCGACGCCTTCAACGCCCTGCTCTTTTTTCATCTGTGTTGTGGCAAAGAAAATATTTCGCAACTGTTTTGACTCAGGCGTTTGTGTTAGCTCGCCAAAATACTTAGCTTCAATGGCAAGTCCTTTATCAGTTCCTTGTTCAATACCGGTGCGAATACACTCGATGATTTTCAATGGCGCCGGATAGTTACCTTGAGTTTTAGCCAATACAGTTTTGCTGGCTTGCTCAAACACCAAGCGGCGCCCCAACGCATTCGACTCCAATGCTTTATCGGTTATTGAGGTCTTGCGTTGCGGCCGTGATTTAGCCGATAAAGCCAATTGCTCTGCAACTTCAATCAATATGGTCTGTGGTACTACATCGTCAACTAAACCAGCTTTTAACGCTTGTTTGGCTCGCAATTGTTTGCCCGTTAGCATCATATCTAACGCTTTTTGCAAGCCAACCAATTTAGGCAAGCGCTGAGTGCCACCACTGCCAGGTAACAAACCCAGTTGCACCTCAGGCAAGCCCAATACCGTTTTCGCAGAATCACTGGCAACGCGCCAATGACAAGCCATCGCCAGCTCAAGACCACCGCCTAAGCAGGGACCGTTAATCGCGGCGACAACGGGAATCGACAACTGCTCTAATTGGTTGAAAATCAGCTGTCCGCTGGTTGCAATGGCACTCGCTTCTTCAGCACTTTGACACGCATCAAGCATGCTGATATCGGCACCCGCGACAAAGGAATTATCTTTACCACTGTAAACCACTAAGCCTTTAATCGCCGACCCTCTGATCTGCTCTAGTACCGCTTCAATTTGTTCAATAAACTCGGCTTTGAGCACATTCATGCTTTCGTCGACGACGTCAATTTTTAAATGGGCAATGCCATTGTCTTGCTCAATTAAGGTAAATGCTGATTGTTGTGTTGTATTGTTTTCCATGTCGATTACCTCAATTATTCTGCTTCTAAAACCATTGCCGCACCAAGACCTCCGGCAGCACAGGCCGTGGTTAATCCCAAGCCACCACCGCGGCGTTTTAATTCGTGTAAGGTTTGGGTGATTAACCGAGTTCCGGTCGCCGCAAACGGGTGGCCATAGGCAAGCGAACCGCCGAGTACGTTAAACTTATCCATATCAATCTCGCCAATGGCTTTGTCACGTCCCAGCTTTTGCTTGGCAAATCGGTCGCTGGCAAACATCTTCACATTTGCTAAGGTTTGCGCCGCAAATGCTTCATGCATTTCCACTAAATCCATATCAGCTAAGGTTAAACCGGCGCGGTCTAGGGCGATTGGCGTTGCGTACGACGGGCCCATGAGCATATCTTCCCACACGTCAATAGCGCTAAAGGCGTAACTGCGAATATAACCCAGTACATCTAACCCCAGTTCTTTGGCTCGCCCTTCTCGCATCAAAATTACCGCCGACGCACCATCGGTTAAGGCGGTTGAGTTGGCCGCGGTTACCGTACCGTGTTTGCGGTCAAACACTGGGCGTAACCTGGCGTAACTGGCCAGTTCAGAGTCAGCTCTAAAGCAGTTATCTTGCTCAACTGCTTTTTTATACGGCTCAGGATGAGCGACCATCACTTGCTCGGACATCAAACCATCGGCCCACGTTTTCGCGGCTAGTGAGTGAGAGCGATGCGCTAATTCATCTTGTTGCTGACGAGTGATACCGTGAGTTTTAGCCATTTGCTCTGCGGTTTGCCCCATAGATAAACCGGTGGAGTATTCAGCAACCGCTGGTGGTACGGGCAACAAGTCTTTAAAGCGCAAACTGGTTAACAATTTGGCGCGCTGGGCCATGGTTTTGGCTTTCGATAAATCAAGTAGCGTGCGAGCCATTTTTTGCGACACACCAATGGGCGGTACAGACATCGAATCAGCGCCACCGGCAATACCAATATCGATATTGCCGAGCAAAATCGACTCGGCAACGTTAACCGTAGATTGAAAGCTCGTCGCACAGGCACGCGAGACGCTGTAGGCATCGGTGTTGACGTTCATTTGCGTTGCCAAGACGATTTCACGCGCTATATTGGGCGCTTTTGGCATCTGCACAACTTGACCAAACACCAATTGCTCAATAAGGGCGGGATCGATATCTGTGCGGGCTATCATTTCATTGACCACCATCGCTCCTAAATCAAGCGCCGGCACGCCGTGAAAGTCCGTTGCTTGTTTTACAAATGGCGTTCTAAGACCGGTGACCACGGCAATGCGTTCGCCAGATGCCGTCTTCAAGTTTTGCATTTTTGCCATGCTTGTTCCTTTTAACTGTCGCAAATATGTTAAGGTGAATTATTTAATAATTTTGCAGTCAAACCCAGAACCCGTTAACTCTTCACAGTGGTCTGACCTGATAATCATTTGATTCTAACGACAAATCATCACTTTTAAAAGAGTTGATTTTTAATAACATTAGTCCAATATACGCATTAGCTATACAATCGATGTAGCCAATGCCATGTACAAGTTGAGGTATCTGGGTATTGCGGCTACGCCTTTGAAGGAACATTATAATTACTATGGCAATCGAACAATTTTCTAAATTAAAGCAACACCTAAGCCAGCAAATTGTTGGCCAACACGAATTGGTTGAAAGCCTGCTCATTGCGTTATTAGCTGATGGTCACTTAATTGTAGAGGGTCCACCGGGTTTAGCAAAAACACGCGCTATTAATGCATTAGCCAATGGCGTTGATGCCAGTTTTCACCGCATTCAATTTACCCCAGATTTACTGCCCGCCGATTTAACCGGTACCGATATTTATCGTCCAGAAGATGGCAGTTTTGTATTTCAGCAAGGGCCGTTATTTGAAAATTTAATTCTCGCCGATGAAATCAACCGCGCGCCGGCGAAAGTTCAATCTGCGCTACTCGAAGCGATGGCAGAAAGACAAGTAACCGTGGGAAAAACCACCTATAAGTTACCTGAGCTATTTTTGGTTATGGCAACCCAAAACCCGCTAGAGCAAGAAGGAACATACCCGTTGCCAGAAGCTCAACTGGACAGATTTTTAATGCACCTCAACATTGATTATCCAGATGCTCAGGCCGAGTTGGCCATTTTGCGCCTCAATCGCCAAGAGGCCCGAGACGATGAAGCGCTTGCCCGTATTAATTTAACCCAGCGGGACATTTTTAAGGCGCGCAAACAAGTACTCGACATATACCTTGCCGATAGCTTAGAACAATACATTGTCGATTTAATTATGGCGACCCGCCAAGGCGAGAAATACGATGACAATTTAGCGAAGTGGTTAGCCTATGGTGCCAGCCCGAGAGCAACCATAGCTCTCGAGCGTTGTGCTCGTGCTCGCGCTTGGCTGAACGGTCGAGATTTTGTCAGCCCAGAAGACATTCAAGCGGTATTTCACAACACCCTGAGACACCGTTTATTACTGACTTATCAGGCCGAAGCCGACGGTATTACTACCGATCAAGTATTAGATAAAATTCTGGAGTGTGTGGCATTAGCATAAGCGCTTGTGTCGACAAAAGCGATTAGATGAAGTGAATCTAACATGTGGTGGAAAAAATCCGATACAACATCGTTTGAACAAGATGCCAAACATCGCCTTGAACTATTAGGCGGCGATGGCATCCATCTGAGTATTGACCAATTACTGGCCTATCGAAGTAAGGTTTCCCTGATCAACTTAGCACCGCGTAAAAATGTGCAAAGTCATTTAAGTGGTAACTATCTGGCGCGCAGTAAGGGGCGTGGTATGGAGTTTGATGAAGTGCGTCACTACCAAGCGGGTGACGACATTCGAGCGATCGACTGGCGCGTTACCGCTCGTACCGGAAAAACCCATACCAAATTATTCAAAGAAGAAGTTGAACGTCCTGTTCTGATTGCCGTCGATTTGGGACAGACCATGTATTTTGGCTCTGAGCTGATGTTTAAATCGGTACAAGCCTGTCACCTTGGTGCGTTGATCGCATGGCACGCCAACAGCCGTGGCGATCGCGTTGGCGGACTGGTGTTTCACGAGCAAAACCATGTCGAATTAAAACCGCAAAGCCGACAACATGGGGTCTTACATTACCTACATGCCCTTGACGAATTGCATCAGCAAGGGCTTGATTTATGGCATCACAAACCAGCCTATCAACAGCAATACTTTATCGATAACATCAATCGCTTGTGTCAATTGGCCAAACCCGGTGCCCTAGTGTATGTCATCACCGACGGCTACCACGTCAATGACGATGTGATGCTTGCCTTGCGCAACATAAATCAACACTGTGAGCTGGTTGTTTGCCACGTCGACGATCCGCTTGAGCATCGACTTCCGGCTGTCGGCCAAAAGAGTTCGGTGATGATCACCGACGGCGAACACAGTCAACCGCTGTTACTCGGCGACAAAACAATCGCTCAACAGTACAAGCAACGCGCCACTGATATACACAAGCAAAAGCGCGCTTATTACCAACGCGCGGGTGCCCGTGTCACCCATATCAGTGCCAATGAACTGCTTGAACAGCAATTAAAACAGGGGCTAGAAACATGGATCCGCTAGCAAATTTAAACGACATTCACTTACCTGAACAAATATCTTCCTTTCCCATCGCCCCCGGTTGGTGGTTGTTACTGTTTGTTGTTGTCGCCGCGTTGTGTTGGCTTGCTTTTCGCCTACTCACCAAGCACCGTTATTTGCGTCCCTATCAGCAAGCGGTGATCGAATTAGAGCAGCTCGAAAAACCTGCCATTATTGACTCAATGCGCATCTTAAAGTGGGTGGCTATGCACTACTTTGATCGCCGAGATTTTGCGCCCTACTACGCTGAGCAATTACTCACCGCATTAACCGATAAACTGCCGCAAAAACATCAACAGACGTTTTTGCATAAAGCACAAAACGCCCTTACCCATCAGTACCATCCGAAAGCCGACCAAAAATACGGGCACGCCATGCAACAAGCCGCACTATTTTGGTTAGAGCATGTCAATATCACCGGGGCATGGGTAAACAAGCGCCGTTCAACCGCGACTAGGGAGACAACATTGTGATTGAGTTTGCTTGGCCTTACTTAGCGGTTTTGCTAGTTGCTCCACTTGTGGTTTATTGGCTTGTACCGGCAAAGACACACGCAGCTGCCGCTCTTAAGGTACCAGTATCGCTAGCGGCGATGGAGCGCTCATCAACGCACTTCACTACAACGGGTAGGCTATCGCCCATTTGGCTCGCCATTATCTGGACCTTGCTGGTTGTCGCCTGCATGCGACCGCAATGGCTTGGTGATCCGATCACCATGCCAAATGAAAGTCGTGAAATGATCATCGCCGTTGACTTATCAGGCAGTATGAAAATTGAAGACATGCAAGTTAACAATCAGCAAGTCAATCGCTTGGCCATGTTAAAACAACTGTTAGGCGATTTTATCGAACGTCGCCAAGGCGATCGCTTAGGTTTAATTTTATTTGCCGATGATGCCTACATGCAAACACCGATGACATTTGATACTAACACGGTAAAGCAAATGCTCGACGAAGCTGTTATCGGCTTAGTCGGTCAGCGCACCGCCATTGGTGATGCCATTGCCTTAGCGGTTAAGCGCTTTGTTGGCAAAGGCGAATCAAATAGAGTATTGGTGTTGCTCACCGATGGGCAAAATACGTCGGGAAAAATCAGCCCAGAGCAAGCACTAGATTTGGCAAAAGGTTTTGATGTTACCGTATATACCATTGGCATCGGTGCTGAGGTAATGATTGAGCGTTCACTATTTGGTTCGAGAACAGTTAACCCGTCTCGCGACCTAGACGAACAATTATTAAAACAGATCGCTGAGCAAACCTCGGGCAGTTATTTTCGCGCCAAAGACGGCGCCTCAATGGCGAGCATTTACCAACAGCTCGACCAGCTTGAGCCCATAAGCCAAGAAGCACAACAAATGCGCCCGTTAACCGCGCTGTATTTCTACCCGTTGGCACTGGCTTGTTTATTAGTGCTTGTTGCATTTATCAAAGTGCAATTTTCACCGGTAAGTCTCACGGTGACAGCTGATCGCAAAGAGGGGAATATCGATGGCTGATTTTCATTTTCTCAGGCCATTTTGGCTACTCGCCTTTATCGCCTTGGCATGGCTTTTGTGGCAAGCGCGAAAGTTGGTGGTGTCGAGTAGTACCTGGCATAAAATATTGCCACCGCACTTAGCCAAGTATTTACTCAGTGCCGAGCAACAAAAGTCGGTATCGCTAGTCGGAGCTGCGGTTGCCGGAAGTTTAATTATTTTCGCCTTAGCCGGTCCCACTTGGCAAAAGTTACCTCAACCAGTGTACCAAGTTGAGCGTGGTTCGGTGTTGATAATGGATATGAGTTTATCGATGCTCGCCACCGATATCACCCCCAATCGATTGACCATGGCTCGTTTTAAGGCGATGGATTTAGTCGGAAAAATTAATGAAGGTGAGATCGGTTTAATCGCCTATGCTGGCGACGCCTTTACCATCAGTCCGCTAACAGCGGATATCAATAACATCAACTTGTTACTGCCGTCACTAAGCCCAGAGATCATGCCTGAGCTCGGCTCTAACCCGCTTCCGGCGTTACTGTTGGCCGATGAAATGCTCAACAATGCCGGTCACAGCGAAGGCGATATATTTTGGTTTACCGACGGTATTAGCCATGGCGAAGTGGATGATATCAATGAGTTTATCGCTGACACTGAGCATCGACTCAACATTCTCGGCGTTGGTACCTTACAAGGTGCGCCCATTACCTTAGCCAATGGCGAGTTAATGAAAGACAGACAAGGCGATATCGTTATCCCTAAACTAACCCAAAGCCGACTGGCGTCACTTGCTCGCAACTCAGGTGGTGTTTACACCGCTTTTGCCAAAGACGATAGCGATCTGGAAAAGCTGAGTTCACTGCGCAAACTAGAGGCACAAAAGTCATTGCAAACACAACAACAAAATCAAGGCGATCAATGGCAAGAGTTTGGCCCCTACTTATTGTTATTGGCGATGCCCTTGTTACTTCGCTATTTTCAAAAAGGGGTATTATTGACGCCGGTATTCAGCGCTCTGATGGTTAGCGCACTATTGTTGAGTCCACCAGCGTCAGCCTCGTTGTGGGATGATTTATGGCAAACCAAAGACCAACAAGGACAACAGAAGTTCAACCAACAGCAATACCAACAAGCAGCGACAACATTTAACGACCCGTTGTGGCAAGGCAGCAGCTATTATCGCGCTGAACAGTACGAACAGGCAGCCAAGGCTTTTAGCCAAGGTTCAAGTGCTGACGCGAAGTATAATCAAGGTAATGCGTTAGCCAAGTTGGGTCAATTACAACAAGCTATTGACGCCTATAATCAAGCGCTTGATATCGATGCCGAGCACCGAGATGCAAAAGCCAATAAAGCGTTAGTCGAGTCACTGTTAAAACAACAAAACGAGCAACAACAAGACGGTCAACAGCAAGACGGTCAGCAGCAAGACGGTCAGCAGCAAGACGGTCAGCGGCAAGACGGTCAGCAGCAAGACGGTCAGCAACAAGACGGTCAGCAACAAGACGGTCAACAGCAAGATGGTCAACAGCAAGATGGTCAGCAGCAAGATGGTCAGCAGCAAAACGGTCAGCAGCAAGATGGTCAGCAGCAAGACGGTCAGCAGCAAGGTGGTCAGCAGCAAGATGGTCAGCAGCAAGACGGTCAGCAGCAAGACGGTCAGCAGCAAGACGGTCAGCAGCAAGATGGTCAGCAGCAAGACGGTCAGAAGCAAGACGGTCAACAACAGGACGGTCAACAACAGGACGGTCAGCAGCAAGACGGTCAGCAGCAAGACGGTCAACAACAGGACGGTCAGCAGCAGGACGCCGCCTTATCAGCTCAACAGCGTCAAACAAATTTAGAGCAACAACAAAAATATGAACAGTTACTCAGACGCGTAACGGATGATCCTCAGCAATTATTACGCAACAAGATGCGACTCGAATATCAACAACGTCGCCAACATCGCAGCAGTATTGGAGTAAAAGAACAATGGTAAAACGAGCCCTGCCGTTTATTGCGCTTTTGGTATATTTCTCAAGTCCCCTAGTCAATGCGCTGACCGTTACGGCCAGTGTCGATAAAAATCCAGCGATTGTTGATGAAGCGATCGTATTGAGTGTTATTGCTGATGATTCACTCAGTGCTGATGCCTTTGATGCATCGGTATTGGCTAAGGATTTTATCCTCGGCGGTACATCGGTGAGTAGCCAAACGCGCATGGTGAACTTTAAAACCACGCGCACAACGCAGTGGTCTACGTTATTGGTTCCTCGTCGCGCCGGTATGGTTACTATTCCTGAATTAAACGTCAATGGGGCAAAAACGCAAGCTATCGCCTTACAAGTATTACCGGTAAGTGAGCGCGATGACTCGAGCCAACAAGACATTTTCATTACCGCGGAAGTGTCTAAATCAGAGGTCTACGTTCAACAACAATTTACCCTTACGTTGCGTTTACACCTTGCCACTGAACTGTTGCGCGGTAACTTAGCCGATCCGCAAATGACTGGTGCAGAGGTGATACAAATTGGCGACAACAAAGAAGACATCGATATTATCAACGGCAAGCGCTATCGGATTATCGAAAAAACCTACGCCATAAAGCCACAAAAGTCAGGTGAGCATGTTTTACACTCAACGGTGTTTTCAGGCGAAGTAAGTGTTAACAGTCCTCAGCGACGGGCATTGTTTTCAAGCGCAGCTTTAGGTAAGCCGGTGCGCGTCAAAGGCGAAGAGATCAACATCACGGTAAAACCGGCGCCAAGCGATTTTCAAGGAGAGTGGTTACCCAGTGAATTATTGTTGATTGAAGAACAATGGCCTGAGCAAGAGCAAAGCTACAAAGTTGGTGAGCCTATCACCCGCACAATAAAAATTACCGCCGCCGCGTTAAGTGCCGAGCAGATCCCTGAGCTTGAGTTTAATACGCCAGATGGGATCAAGGTCTACCCTGATCAAGCGCAGACAAAAAGTGGTATTAACAGCGGTCTATTGGTGAGTCAAAAAATTCAAGACTTTGCCTTAGTACCTACCCAAGCTGGAGAGTTTGAATTACCTGCGATTGACTTGCCGTGGTGGAATACCAAACTCAATCGTCAAGAAATCGCCTCGCTGCCGGCCAAGCGCATTGTCGTTGTCGGTCAACCGGTTGCGACAACACCTGTGACCAATGTCGCTGTATCGACCAGCGCCAAAGAGCCAGTCACTGCAGCGTCGAGCATTTGGCAATGGGTATTTTTAAGCCTCTGGTTAATAACCAGTTTTGCTTGGCTTTACTCAGCAAAATTAAAAGGTAAATGGCGTTCTGGCAAAGCCCCATTTACATCACCAGGGACGCAGTACTATTTAAAATTGCTCGCAGCTTGTCGGCAAAATAACGGTATTGAAGTGTTAAAACTGTTGCCAAATTGGGGTAATGAGCTATTTGCCGATCAACACTTTAGCAATGTTGAGCAGCTTAGTCAGTTTTTACAAAACGAACAATTCGAGCAACAAATTATGTTGCTACAACGCTGTTACTACGGTTCGAGCAAACAACCATGGCAAGGCGATGAATTAATCAAATTGATATCTGTCATCAATAAACAGCAAGAAAAAACACAACGCACCGCCTTTGCATTAAATCCCAATTAAATCTGCGGGGTGTCTTTGATCAAAGGGAGAATGCTGTCGCAGCACTGATTATCATCTCTGCTGCGATCGCGAATAAAACCACAGTGGATAGTATATGGCAGTGAATATATCCAATGCCTGCGCTATAGCCACACAGGCATTGAATTGTTGAACATCAATTTTCAGGGCTTGCTGCGGGCAACGCTAATATTAACGCCGTGCCCGCTAAAAATTTAGGCCGTTGATGAATGCAATTCTCTCTACATCAGGTCTGTAACCTAAATACCCGAGCAAGAACGCTTAATGGCCAATAAACAACAACGCTTTGAAGCACTCGTCTACGCCCTGCACAGCGATTTATTTCGCTATGCATTTTGGTTGGTGCACGATAAATCAGTAGCCGAAGACTTAGTTCAAGAAACCTTTCTTCGGGCGTGGCGCAGCCTCGATTCTCTAGCTGATGAGCGCGCTGCAAAGTCGTGGTTAATCACCATTTTGCGACGCGAAAATGCACGCCGCTTTGAGCGCAAACAGCTGCCGATGGGCGAGTATGATGAAACTCAGATTATTGATCAACTCGGTACCAATAACGAACGAAACCAAGAACAACATTGGCTCCAACAGCGCATTGCGAGCCTTGCCATAGAATACCGAGAACCACTGATACTGCAGGTGTTGTGGGGCTATAGTACCACCGAGATATCTGACATTCTCGAGCTCAACAAGAACACGGTGATGACGCGTCTGTTTCGGGCGCGTAAACAACTCAAAGACGCGATTGAACAAAACCAACAAGTTAAGGGGCATCAACATGGATGAAATTAGCATACGCAAGCGCTTGTACGCAGATCCTGTTGGCGTTGATAACGAGGTACAACAGGCGATTGAGGCTAAGCCGAATATCGGTCAACTCGCTCGCGAGCTCAACGCGCTTAATGGCGACATAACCAAAGCACTGCACATCGACACGCCCGACAATCTCGCCCAGCGAATCATTTTGCAGCAGCGCTTGACCAATCACCGCAAGCAACGTCAATCTCGCTGGTATCTCGCCTTGGCCGCTTCAGTGGTGGCTATCATAGGCCTCAGTACCAGCTATGTGTTGTTGCATCACCAATACCGCACGGTCGCCGATTATGCCATTGCCCACGTGTTACACGACGGCCAAGACTTGATTGACCATGCTAAACAGCACGGTAAAGCTTATCCGCTTGCAGACATAAACCGTTTGAGTAAAGCGGTTGGCGTATCGTTTCACACTAACGCCTTGGTCGATGCCAAGCTAGAGTTGGTTGCCGCTGAGGAGTGTTTTTTTGATGGTATGAACTCGATTCACTTAGTCTTTTCTGGCATTTACGCTGACGTAACCGTATTGATTATTGGCCCGAGTGATCACTTAAAGCAAACAGCACAATTTAACTATCGACACAGCAAGGGTGTATCGCGCCAATACGACAATGGCAGAGTAATTATTTTTGCTCATCAAAATGAGCCTCTCGACAAATGGCAACAGGTTATTGATAAGCATATAGAGTGGCTGATTTAACCCAAACAGAGCAACTCACATCAAGCACCGAATGGAAGTGACAATGTAAACTGATATTGCCATTTGTACTGACTCGGTAAGTACATACTAATTGGCTTTAGGGCGTGTTTATCTTTGTTTAATCATTCTACTGAGAGATAAAAAAATCGTTTTAATCAAGGCAAAAATTATGTTGTTTAGTCATCTAAATTCATCAGTTTTAACGCGAGTAAAACGATGTTAGCCTCAGCCCAAAGGGCAATGTAGAAAATACAAACAAAGGTCAACACGCCCTAGTATGAAAAGCACAAAGTTGCTACTATCTGCACACGCTAATAAAATGCCGCAATGCCGGCTTGAAATGATAATTTTATGTCTCTTGAAACCCCAATGATGATAACCTTTATTGGTTACCTTCTAACCACGTTATTTATTGGTTATATAGCCTACAAAGCAACCACAACACTGAGTGATTACATTTTAGGTGGTCGCCAACTCGGCCCCGCTGTTACCGCACTCAGTGTTGGCGCATCGGATATGAGTGGCTGGTTACTGCTTGGCCTTCCAGGTGCCATCTACTTGTCGGGTGTATCCGAAGTGTGGATTGGGGTTGGTTTGGTTATTGGCGCTATTTTAAACTGGCTGTTGGTGGCTCCGCGTCTTCGCACGTTCACTGAATTTGCTAATAACTCCCATACCATACCTGAGTTTTTCGAGAACAGATTTGCCGACAATGCGCATACCCTGCGCTTTGTATCGGCATTAACTATTTTGGTGTTTTTTACCTTTTACGTGTCGTCAGGCTTAGTAGGCGGTGCTATTTTATTTGAGAAAGTATTTGCCTTAGATTATTTAACCGCACTGATAATAGGTGCCGTAGTTATTGTGTCTTATACCTTTTTAGGTGGCTTTTTAGCCGTTAGCTGGACTGACTTTTTCCAAGGTTGTCTGATGTTATTGGCGTTGATCATTTTGCCTATCGTCACCATCAATGAGTTGGGTGGCCTAGAACAAACTAATCAAATATTACTCAATACCAACCCCGATTACGCGCAATTATTTAGTGATTTTAGTTGGCTTGGCTTTTTGTCATTAATGGCGTGGGGCTTAGGGTACTTTGGCCAGCCGCACATTCTGTCTCGGTTTATGGCCATTCGCAGTGTTAACGACATTCCAATGTCGCGAAATATCGCCATGATTTGGATGATTTTATCGCTACTTGGCGCTTTGGCTTTAGGGCTTGTCGGTATTGCCTATTACGCAAACGCGCCATTAGCCAACCCCGAAACGGTATTTATTTTCTTGTCTAAGGCGTTGTTAAACCCGTGGGTTGCCGGAGTTATCATTGCCGCCATTTTATCGGCGATAATGAGTACCATTGACTCGCAATTGCTCGTTTGTTCAAGCGTTATTGTTGAAGATTTTTACAAGCATATCGCCAAACAAAAAGCCTCAGAGAAACAGTTAGTTTGGATATCGCGCTTTGCGCTATTATTCATTGCGGTGGTTGCCATGACACTGGCGCTTGATCCACAAAGCAGTATTCTAGGCTTAGTCAGTTATGCGTGGGCAGGGTTTGGCAGTGCCTTTGGCCCTACGGTTCTGTTGGCTCTGTACTGGCAAAAATACAACCGTTTCGGCGCTATGGCGTCGATCATCTCGGGCGCCGTTGTGGTGTTTATCTGGCCGATGTTAAATGAGGCGTTTGCCGGTATTTTTGCTATTTACGAAATGATCCCGGGCTTTTTAACGGCCGCGGTTATGGGCATATTGGTTAGCCGTGTAACTCAACACAAAGACAAGCAAAGTGAAGTGGTGTTTAACCAACTAATGCAAAATCACATCGCTAATAAATAATCATACTCCCCTATAGGTCGCTCGGCCTATAGGGGTCGTTTTGAGCGTTAACATCTAGCGCATAAGCAAGATGGCAGTGTTGAGCCAAATAAAGGTTAACAGCAGATCACAGCTGTGTTAGCTTAGATAACAAGCGCGTTAAAAAATAACTATTAAAATGGGATAATAACAATACGTATGTCACGCTTTGCTGCTCGACAAGCAATTGTCAACAAAGATCAACAGATCATCGCCTATGAACTCTTATTCCGAGATAGTTTGGTCAACGCCTTTCCCGAGGTCAATGCGTTAGAAGCAACGCAAGCGCTGTTGCAGACAGCTTTGCAAAGCCGGCAAAGCAAAACCTTTACCCAACAAAAGCCTGCGTTTATTAACTTTACTACCGAGCTATTAAAAAGCGACATCGTATTACAGTTTCAACCAAAGCACATTGTGGTTGAAATATTAGAAACTGAAGCACCGACAACCGAACTGCTCGCACTGTGTAAAATGTTGCACAGCAAAGGTTACGTCATCGCCCTTGACGACTTTATTCACCAAAACGACTGGTCTCAGTTTTTCCCCTACATTCAAATAATCAAAGTCGATGTAAAGCAATCGTCTACGCAAGATATTCAGCACCTACTAGAGCAATTAACCGATTATCAGCACATTCAATTGTTGGCGGAAAAGATTGAAAGTGATAGCCAATACCAACAAGCTAAACACTTGGGATTTGACTTATTTCAAGGCTACTTTTTTTCTGAGCCAGAAGTGATTGAATCGAAACCGAACCACCTTGAGGTGGCCGGTCTGCAACTCGAGTTTTCGTAACGGTTATTCAAAACCGTTGGGGTTTTGTGACTGCCAACGCCACGTGTCTCGGATCATGTCGTCAAGATCGCGCTCTGCATGCCAATGTAAGAACTCATTGGCCAAATCGGCATTTGCAAATACGGTGGCAATATCTCCAGGGCGGCGAGGGCTGATCTGATAAGCGATATCCACACCACTCACTTCTTTAAATTTGTTGACGATTTGCAATACCGAGGTACCGTTACCCGTGCCAACATTAATGGCCATACAGCCATTGACTTTAGATAATGCCGCAACCGCTTTTAAGTGAGCTGTTGCTAAGTCGACAACGTGGATGTAATCACGTACACCCGTTCCGTCGATGGTGTCGTAATCATCGCCAAATACGCTCAACTGTGGTAAACGCCCTACCGCGACTTGTGCAACAAAGGGCAATAAGTTATTGGGAATACCGTTTGGATTTTCGCCAATCAAACCTGATACATGCGCACCGATAGGGTTGAAATAGCGCAAGGAAATAATCGACCAATCGGCGTCGCTATTAGCAAGATCAAATAAAATGTGTTCAATCATCAGCTTGGTTTGACCATATGGATTGGTTGCCGAGGTGGGCATGCTCTCAACCAGTGGAGACACATTGTGTTCACCGTATACCGTGGCCGACGAGCTAAAAACAAGCTTTTTAACGTCAAACTGTTTCATCACATCGAGCAATACCAGCGTACCGGTGACATTGTTGTGATAATACTCGAGTGGCATTTGAGTTGATTCACCTACGGCCTTCAAACCAGCAAAGTGAATCACAGTATCAATATCGTATGTTGAGAAAACGTCTTGCATCGCCTGTTTATCGCAGATATCGGCTTTGATAAACACTGGGCGCTTGCCAGTAATTTGCTCCACTCGGTCAAGTGACTTGGTCGATGAATTTGATAGGTTGTCTACCACCACCACATCATCTCCCGCATTTAGTAACTCAACCACAGTATGGCTACCGATGTATCCGGTACCACCCGTTATTAATAAACTCATAAAACACCCTTATTAGTCATAGATAAGCAATGACCTTTACATCTTTATAAAAATTTTTAGACCGCTATGTTTAGCTGGAGGGGCGACAACAGCAATATTCGCTGATTTAGCGCAATTGCGTAACGCCGTTGTTGCTCGGTCTGCTATTGTCTCCTCCCTGAGCAAAAATATCTACTGTTAATGGGCGATTTATCACAGTTTTCCACCGCACCAAATGCCTTTACTGTCAATAAGGCTTTGATCGTCGCGCAAAGTTGGCTGTAGTGTTTTAAATTGTTGGTGATCAACCAGCATCACCAGAACGTCACAGCGTTCAATTGCCTGTTCAAGTGTATCGAGCGCAGCGCCATGGGCGACAAGCTGTTCAGGCAAGGCGTCAATATTAGGCTCGACAATGTGTACTTGGCTTGGATACTTCGATGCCAACATCTGACTGATTTCTAGAGCAGGACTTTCGCGTAAGTCATCAATATTGGCTTTAAAGGCGACACCAAAACAGGCGATTTTAATTTCGCCCACCGTTTTCGCGGTGTGATGTACAATGTCTGAAATCGCCTGTTCAACTTTACTCAATATCCAAAACGGTTTGTCATCGTTAACGTTGCGCGCGGTTTCAATAAGGCGTGCAAGCTCCGGTGTTTTACTAACTATAAACCACGGGTCAACGGCAATACAATGGCCTCCTACCCCCGGTCCCGGTTGTAAAATATTGACTCGAGGATGACGGTTGGCAAGCTCAATCAGTTGCCACACATTAATATCGAGTTGATCGCAGATCACCGATAATTCATTGGCAAAGGCAATGTTCACGTCGCGAAAGCTATTTTCCGTCAGCTTGGCCATTTCGGCCGTACGAGCATTGGTAATAACACACTCCCCTTCAACAAAGGTTTTATACAATTGAACCGCCAATTGCGAACACGCCTCACTCATACCGCCAATTAAGCGATCATTTGACACCAGCTCGCTGATCACATGGCCAGGTAACACCCGTTCGGGACAATAGGCAATGTGAATGTCACTGCGAGTACCATTGGTATCGGGCAGCGCCAAATCTGGTCGAAGATCGGCTAACCACTGGGTCAATTGTTCGGTCGCACCAACCGGTGATGTCGATTCTAGAATAACCAAATCACCTGGTTTTAATACGGCTGAAATCATCTTCGCCGCCGATTCAATATACGACAAATCCGGCTTGTAGCCTTGGGCAAATGGGGTGGGTACGGCAATAATGAACGCATCAGCAGGCTCGGGTACGGTGGTGGCTCGCAACGTGCCACTGGCGACGGTGTCACGCACCATTACCTCGAGGTCAGGCTCGACTATGTGAATCTCACCTCGGTTTACCGTGTTTACCGTGCGCTCGTTTACGTCAACGCCGATAACGTTTATGCCTTTGGATGCAAATACAGCCGCTGTTGGAAGACCAATATAGCCAAGACCTATCATCGAAACGGTGTTAAACATAATGCAATCCCCTATTACTTATTTAAATCTGCAGTGGATGTCAGGTTAGCTAACACCTCAATAATGCGTTCACATGCCTTGCCATCGCCATATGGATTGTGGCTGTAACTCATCGCTTGATAGGCATCAGAACTACTTAACAACTCACTTATTTGTTTATATATTTCACTCGCATCGGTGCCCACCAAGCGCACCGTTCCCGCTTCTATCGCTTCGGGCCTTTCACTGGTGTCACGCATCACTAATACCGGCTTGCCGAGCGATGGCGCTTCTTCTTGAATACCACCAGAGTCGGTTAAAATGAGATAAGACTTACTCATCAAATAAACAAACGGCACATAGTCGACGGGCTCTATCAGGTAAATATTGGGAGAATTGGACAATAACCGATTAACAGGTGCTCTGACATTGGGGTTTAAATGCACAGGATAGACAATATCGAGTTGAGGAAAATCTCGTGCAATGTGCGCCAGTGCCTGGCAAATTCGCTCAAAACCACCACCAAAACTCTCTCTTCGGTGCCCGGTCACTAAAATCATTTTTCGATCCGCATTGAGAAACGCAAATTGCTCACTCAAACCAAGGCTACGGTGCTGATCATCGTTAATTTTGTCCAATACGTAATACAATGCATCAATCACCGTATTACCGGTAATGTGAATGCGTTGATCGGCAATATTTTCCTTGCGTAAATTGGTAGCTGATGTTTGTGTCGGCGCAAAGTGCAGCGAAGCCAGAGCAGCGGTGAGCTTGCGGTTGCCCTCTTCAGGCCACGGCGAGTATACATTTCCGGTACGCAATCCCGCCTCTATATGGGCAACACTGATTTGTTGATAATACGCGGCTAAGCTAGCAGCCAGTGTGGTCGCTGTGTCGCCGTGTACCAAAACAATATCGGGTTTAAACTTTGAAAACACCTGCTCCATACCACAAAGTATTGCGCTGGTCACATCGGTTAAACTTTGCCCTGGCTTCATCACATTGAGATCAAAATCAGCCGTTAACTCAAAAGCCTCGAGTACTTGATCGAGCATTTCACGATGCTGGGCGGTAATACAAAGCTTGTGGTCAAAACGCGAGTCATCGTTTAATGCCAGCGCCAACGGGGCCATTTTTATTGCTTCTGGTCGAGTGCCAAATACGGTCAATACTTTCATATAGGGTATCTTCTTATGACAGGTTGCAATGAGCTAAGAGCTTCGATGGTGGCGAACTTTGTTAGCAGCCGATCATTGCCATTTATTGTGCTCACGGTTTGTTGACGGTTATCAAACGACAACGTGAGACGACTCAACATAGCAATATAGAACACTATCGAAAACGGATGGGGGTTACTCAAATGGTTGTCGATGTTGCTTGGATACAGACGGTTTAACGCGATTGTCGATGACAAGCGCAATTCAACGCTATCTCGATATAGACAGGTGACAAGAGCAAGTATCTGGCTTACACGGCTGACAACGAGGCGAACCCTAGGCTGCGCTATTGCAATAAGGATGGCATGGTGACGCGTTGTTTTACCCGGAACAATTTGGTCGCTGATATAGCGAAAAACATCTATCATATTGTGTCGTTATTGTTGTCTTGAGTTTTTAGTTTATCTACGGCGGCGCAATCGAGTTTGTATTTATCAACCGCTTTTATTTCAGTGTAGTAGAAAAAAATTTTTTTGATCAAACACCAGTGACGAAAAACTAACCGCACCGAGATCAAATCCGTGATCGGCGGCAAAACGTTTTCGCGCAACGCAGTAACAGGCTTGCATTAACCGCGAGACAGTCACCTCAAAATGCTGTAGCACTCAGTCCGAAGAAGCAAAGTGGTTAAATAACCCTCAAGTGCGTACGAACAATAAACAAACATTGCGAACAATTGTTATCAGTTACCGATCTTTTCTTGCAATTAAGGTTTGCACTGGGGTATAACATGGCGGGATTTTAAATTTAACAAGATTGTTAGTTAAGGAAGTTTAAATGTCTAACACGAATACAGGCACTGCATTTGGTCATCCGAAAGGGCTGTTTTTGCTTTTCGGTACCGAAATGTGGGAGCGTATGAGTTACTACGGTATGCGTGGTATCTTTGTTCTTTACCTTGTCGCCTTCGCGTCAAGTTTTGGTTGGGATATGGCCTACTTTGGTATCGACCCTACTGCGGCCGATGCTGAAAATCAATTAAACACCGCGGTACAATCTAAAGCGCTAGGTATTTTAGGTATTTACGCGTTTTGGGTTTACGTAACACCAGTTCTTGGTGGCTGGATGGCTGATAACGTATGGGGTCAGCGAAAATCCATTATCGTCGGTGGTATCTTTATGATGCTAGGTCAGTTTGCCCTAGGTACACCGCACGCCATGATTGAAGGCATGGAGTTGACGTTTTTGTGGATCGGTCTTGTCTTACTGATCATCGGTAACGGTTTCTTCAAGCCAAACATTTCGACCATGGTTGGTGACTTGTACGAAGAAGGTGATAAGCGCCGTGATGCGGCATTTACCATTTTCTACATGGGTATCAACTTAGGCTCTATTTTGGGTTACCTTGTAGTCGGCACCATCGGTGAAAAAATTCACTACCAATACGGTTTCTTAACTGCTGGTGTGGGTATGTTATTAGGTGTCTTGCTACAACTTGCACTATCAAATAAATACCTCGGTAATGTTGGTGTTGAGCCGGCGGCAAAGAAAGCCAACCTAAGTAACGTAAACACAAATGCACCGCTTACCTCTGAAGAGCGTGACCGTGTTAAAGTTGTACTTATCATGTCGTTCTTTACCATTATTTTCTGGTTGGGTTTTGAACAAGCAGCGGGTTCGATGAACTTGTTTGCCAAGTACAAAACCGACTTAGTGTTCTTTGGTTGGGAAATGCCTGCATCATGGTTGCAAACTGTTAACCCGATCTTCGTAATCATCCTAGCGCCAATCTTCGCCGCGATGTGGTTAAAAATGGGTGATGCCGAGCCTAACTCGCCGAGAAAATTTGCTTTGGGTATGTTCTTCCTTGGCCTTGGCTTTGTTTCAATGGTTATGGCAGCATTGCAAATTGGTGATTCAGAAACCGCCAAAGCCAGTGTCATTTGGTTAGTTCTCGCTTACCTTTTCCACACTATGGGTGAGCTGTGCTTGTCGCCAATTGGTTTATCAATGGTGACCAAGTTAGCACCACTGAAGTACACCTCATTACTTATGGGTATGTGGTTCTTCTTCTCGGGTGTTGGTAACTACTTAGCAGCTTGGGTTGGTCAGATGGTTGGTGAAACTGGACCTCTTCAAGCGTTTGCTGGCGTTGCTATTATGGCCTTTGTTGCTGGTATCATCTTGTGGTTGATCAGTGATAAGCTAGTCGATTGGATGCACGGTGCAGAAGACTCATCTGCGCACGACTTGACTGAAAAAATCGAAGAAGAACTGTCTGTTACGGCAACTCGTGACGGCATTAAAGAACAACACTAAAAAATCCGGTTCTTAATCGATAGATAAACAAAACGGAAGCTCTTGCTTCCGTTTTTTATTGAACACATCAGAACAATCAAGCTTATGCGAATTCTGCGGCTGTATGTTTGCTATCAGACTCGCTCCAGATCCCCTCTAATGCAATATTCCTTCTAAGGCAATACGCCCTAGCCTATACGTTGAGTTTGGCAATCGGTAGTCATTAAAGCTCAGACCGCACTGTGTCTGCGAGTTACCTGGCAAATGGTGTTAACGCTGAGCCAGTAAAAAGACATTCATAATATTGCGATGCCACTCCACGTCTGCATATTGGCGCTTTCAGGGTTTCAAATCGCCCTTTGGCTTGCGTGGGTAATAAAAACAACGCTAAGCGTGTGTGCGCGTGTTACAGGCAGTATATGAATAGCCTTAATCATTGTTTTAACTTAATTGACGACAACATTGTTAGAGCTTGATTAACATAACCTTGGCTTATCAATATGTCTTTGCTAAGCCGTTTACGTTCAGCTAACGGGCAAAAAAAAGGCGCTTAACGCGCCACTTTGTTCACAGATGTTCAACCAGATACAGTTATCTTCTCATCGCCTTAACGGTCGTCTAAAAAATCAGATGCATAAGAGCTAGTGCTAAGATGCCTGCGACGATATCATCGAGCATAATACCAAAGCCACCGTCTATTTTTTTGTCGATAACCGATATTGGCCACGGCTTTACAATGTCAAAAATTCGAAAAATTACAAAGCCGACTAACAGCGACTGCCAACTGACTGGTATCGCCGCCATGGTTATAGTGTATCCAACTACTTCGTCCCATACTATGGCACCGTGATCGTGAACTTTGGCATCGGCGGAAGCTTTCGCACATATCCAGACACCGACAATGGCCATGACCACCGTAGCGATAACATAAACATTAACTGACAACTGAGACAGCAGTAGAATAAATGGTAAGGCTGCTAGGGTACCTACCGTGCCAGGCGCTTTTGGCGCGAGTCCAGTGCCAAACCCCAGAGCCAAAAAATGCACAGGATGACGAAGGTTGAATAGCTGACGCGGGTTATTTTGACTCATGAGCACCTACTTGGTTAAGAAAAATGTTGAAAACCATTGCTCGCGACTTCAAACGCTTCACCTTCAAAAAACAAATTAATCTGTTTTGACGGGTTGAGTTGTCCCAGGCAGGTATAGTCAACAGCAGCATGGGTCATTGCTGTTTCAACGGCAACTTTATTGGTGGCCGACACGGTAAAGATGAGTTGATAGTCATCGCCGCTGGTAAGTGCTAGGCGCAATGCTTGCTCTTTACTGACGTTATTGACTAATACGTCAGACAACGGCACATTGTCTAAATCAAGGTTGATACCCAATGCCGATGCTTCACACAAGTGATGTAAGTCAGCCAATAGACCGTCTGATACGTCGATTGCTGCTGTGGCAAACTCGCGTACCATTTGCGCAACCAGTACCTGAGGCTTAGGGAAATCCAATTTGCGTTTTACCGACTCAAAATCCTTCTCTGACAAGTGAATATCACCATTGATGGCTGCCAAAGCCAAGCCGGCATCACCTATTGTATTGGTAACAAACACATAATCGCCATTTTTGGCACCACTGCGATAAAGTACTTTGTCTTTGGCAACCATCCCCTGGGCGGTAATGGTGATACTAAGAGGTCCTTGCGTTGTATCTCCGCCAATTAACTGAACGTTGTAATATTCAGTCAATTCAAAAATACCTTGCGTAAACTCTTGTAGCCAATGTTCGTTGATGGCAGGTAACGTAATGGCGATTGAGATCCAACTGGGAACAGCACCCATGGCAGCTAAATCACTCAGATTCACCGCAACAGCCTTGTGGCCAATTGCCCTCGGCGACGTTTCTTTGGGAAAGTGAACGCCGGCAACAAGTGTATCGGTAGTAATAGCAACATAGCTATCACCACCGTTATCAATAAGTGCGCAATCGTCACCAATCCCCATGACAACGTCTTTGCGAGTCACAGGCTGATCAGTGAAATAACGCCTTATCAGCTCAAACTCTTTCATACGACTGCCAAAACCTTATTCGTTTGGACGAAGCGATGCGACCACTTTGTCTAACACACCGTTGACAAATTTGTGACTGTCATCGGCGGCAAACGCTTTGGCCAACTCAATAGCCTCATTAATAACAACGCGGTAAGGAATGTCTTTGCAATCGCGCAGTTCATAAATACCGACGCGCAGAATGGCTTTCTCAACTTGATCGACTTCTTCTAACGGGCGAGCAACGTGCGGTCTAATTGCATCGTCAAGCTCACCAACATTTGCGGCAACACCGCGAACCAATTTTGAGAAAAAATCAATTTCAAAGCGACGTTTTGCATTATCGGCAATGAAATTTGCTTCAATATCACTGATATCGTTGCCTGTTAATTGCCACGAATAAATTGCTTGAACGGCAATTTCACGCGCCTTTCGTCTAGGAGATGGTTTAGCCAACGTGGTCACCTATATTTGTTCTAAAACATTTACCATTTCAAGAGCACTAAGAGCGGCTTCCGCACCTTTGTTTCCTGCTTTGGTACCTGAACGCTCGATTGCTTGCTCGATTGAGTCAACGGTAATAACACCAAAAGCAACTGGAATATCAAATTCCATGGCAACTTGCGCTAATCCTTTGTTGCATTCGCCCGCAACAAAGTCAAAATGTGGCGTACCGCCACGAATTACAGCACCGATGGCAATAACGGCATCATACTCGCCTTTTTTAGCCAATTTTTTTGCCGCCACTGGTAGCTCATAGGCACCAGGTACACGCACAACGGTGATGTCTTGGTCATTTACGCTACCGTGACGCTTCAAAGCATCGACAGCGCCGTCAAGTAAACTTTCAACAACAAAGCTATTAAAGCGAGAAACAACGATGGCAAATTTTTTACCTTCAGCGACAAAAGTTCCTTCAATTACGTTCATTTTTATTAACCTATGAAAAAAATTGTCGCAATTGTAGCAAAACGCAACCGATTTAGGTACTCAAAAATTGGTAAAAAATGATTAAATTGCGCATCCTTACAACATATTAATCGGCGTTTGATGACTTTGCCTTAGCATCGCCCTTTGCTACAATACTGCCTACGTTAGTTTAGTCGAAACATTATGAAATTCTATTTTTCCAGTAATCAGTTTGAACAATTAAAAGACTTTAATTTCGCCGAAAAGCAACAAATAATCGAGCTTGCCAATCACAAAATGACCGCGCCGACAAAGTTATTGTTAAATATTTTAAAGTTGTTAATTTTGATCCCGCCATTTATGTTGTTAGCACGCGTTGACTCTTGGCTTTTTGTGCTGCCGTTAATTCTGTTGTTAGTGTGTTACTTTGTGATTTTACGACCGCTGTCTTTGATGTTCCTAAGTCAGCACATTGACGAAGCCGTCGCGCAATTTAAACGCCGTCGTTCAACAACTGACAACGACTAAAATCAACATCGCGCAACATTCTCATTCTGGCTCAAATTCTAAGTGGCAAGAACACAGATGTTTAAATCGTTATCACAACGCTGTTGTGTATTGGGTTAATAGCGCTAAAAATTGACGCGATGTGCTATTGACTGGATTGACAGCGGGAAGAGAAGCGAAATGGGTACTAGTGCCTGACTGCGTTAGCGGTCAATCCGCTAACGCAGATGCATGTCAGGTAGCTATTGAGTAACGAATGAGACGTTTAAGCCAGTGTAGCTGCGTTAACAGTCAGCTTATAGCTCTTCGAGTAAGTCGTCTAACTCATCTTCTTTTTCTTCATCGATAACCACGGGCGGATTGCCGTCGTAAAGCTTGTACTGCATATTCTGAAAATACGCTTCCTTGACAAATTCATAAGGATCCAAGGATTCGTTCAGCAATGCCTCTTGATCGGCAAGTTGACTGCGCGCTTCGAGGGAAATCACTATCCAACGCGCCATATTTGGCCAGAAATCGATGATCGCTAAAGGCCAGTAGTATCGGTCAACCGCATCGCCTACTTCATCTCGTACCGAGCTCGGGCCAAGGCCTGGCAGCATTAAAAATGGACCGTCGGGCACTCCGTAGTAACCGAGCACTTCACCAAACTCTTCTTTGTCGCGATACAAGCCGGCGTGCTTTGCCACATCGAACCAACCAAACAAGCCAACGGTTGAATTAAGGACAAAACGCCCCGTGGCGACCCCTGCGCGCTGAAATTTAAATTGTAATGCGTTATTCAAAGCAGTATATGGCTCATTTAAATTATATGCCGTATTGAGCAAGCCACTTCGTATTGGGCTTGGAACATAATTGCTATAGGCTTGAGCTACAGGCTTAACCACATATTTATCGGCATAATCCCAATTGAATACCCAAAAAGCACGGTTAATCGGCTCTAACGGATCGCGAGAGTCTTTATTTTCGGCATCCGTTTGCAGCGGCTCGACACGCTCGGTTGTCGGTGATGCACAGGCTGTTAACAACAACCCTAGAAACACCAAGAACACTATACTACTGTTTGATTTCATTAAATATTATCCTATATACCTACAGCACATAGATATTGTTATCACGATACATCGTCAATGTAATTTGCCAGCCAGACAAGGTTTTAGCGCTTGCTTGTACGCAGGCTTTGCTGAAAAAGGTTAACTATAACAATAACTCGACCCCACTTTCACGCATTTTTGCTAATTTATAGCGCAATGTGCGTTCGCTAATGCCCAGCCGCTTGGCAACTTCTTTGCGCGAACCTTGCTCTGATTTTAGCGCCTGCTGGATCATTTGAAACTCTTGCTGTCGCAACTCGCGCTGTAAATTGTCGGTATCCACTGTTTGGGTATCATCGCTAAGCTGACAAAACTCGTTGTCGTCAATAATGATTTGAGATGCTTCAATGCGGTTCGACTGCTTCAATATCAATGCCCGTTGCATCACGTTATCGAGCTCGCGAACATTACCTGGCCAGTCGTGAAACAATAGCTTTTGCTGACTTTGCTCACTTAAGTAAAGTGAGTGGTTGCCAGCGTGTTTGTGTAAAAACGCCTCGGCCATGGGAATAATGTCGCCTTTGCGTTGTTTTAACGGTAGCCAGGTTAACGGGAAGACATTCAGTCGGTAATAGAGATCTTCTCGAAATTCCCCCGCTACTACCGCTTGTTTTAATTGTCGATTCGACGTCGCTAAAATACGTACGTTAAGTTGGATAGTTTTGCTCGAACCCAGTCGCTCAACTTCCCGCTCTTGAATAACGCGCAACATTTTTGCTTGCAAACTCAAGTCCATTTCGGTTATTTCGTCCAGTAGAATCGTTCCGCCTTGAGCTTGTTCAAACTTACCCGCAGAGGCTGTTACCGCCCCGGTGAAGGCGCCTTTTTGATAACCAAATAAGGTTGCCTCTAACATGCTTTCAGGGATCGCCGCACAATTAATGGCGATAAACGGTTTATCACTGCGTGCTGAATGCTGATGAATGTAACGCGCCAACACTTCTTTTCCCGAGCCACTTGGCCCCAGAATCATAACCGACACATCGCTAAGTGCCACTTTGCGAGCAAGTGCCAATAAGTGCTTGCTATTGGCATCACAGGCAATAGGCCAGGCTGGCTGAGAATTTTCTTGCACGATGTGTTGCTTGATAATTGCGGCCATTCGCGACGATGAAACAGGCGATGTAAGGTAGTCGGTTGCGCCCGCTTTAATTAACGATACCGCGTCATCAACATTTGCATTTTCAGCCAAGGCAAACACTGGGATAGTTGGATTTACCAAGCGCACTTGGCTGATATAGTCAAGATGAGCTTGCCGGTGGGTAAATTGACTAACCACCATAACCACCGACTGCCGTTTAATTTTCACTAATGCGGTTTCGATTGACTGACTGTATTCAAACTGGACTCGCGACGATAGCTCACACTCAACATTCGCGAAAACGCCAGTATGGCGATCAATGTTATTATCGCTGACTATCAAAACCAAATTACTGCTCATACTATTCGTCTATTCTTTGTTTGTGATAATAGCCATGCGTTAATGTTTACCGTATTCAAAGCATGCCGTTAGTCGGTTGCCCGTTAGTGCGCCTTTGTTGGACTAAAGCACTTCAGCCGCGTTGTGATTATATCTAGATATAATGAGGCTTCATCAACTCTTTTACAACTGAGCTCTGCCACCCTTAACCCTATCAAACTGTTCAATAAATACCCATCCCAATTGAACAAAGAAAATACATTTTTCCGATATTTGCGGTTAAAGAGCCGTATTTTAACGCAACTCGCTACGTTGCAACCAACACCTAACAAATCAACAGCTAACCAATTGGTAGCCATAGAACGGCAAAGTTAAGGTACGACACAGTTAATCTAAAGCGACTGATGTGACCAAGATTAGCTATTGACCACGGCTGTCATTAATCGCTATTCTGTACAATAGATTACCTAAGTAATGTTTATTGGTGTTTATTATCAGGTTCAAGTCTGTCGTCTACCTGCCCTAACGCGTAACACAGAGAACCTCAATGAACTCATAACTATGCTCATGAGTATGTCCCTGTAGCTCAGCTGGATAGAGCAAGTGCCTCCTAAGGGCCTATTCTTCTTCTAACTATATAAATAGTTGTAAATATCGATTTTTGTCGATAGAGGTAGAATGAGGCTGAACCTAGTATAAACAGTGATCTCCATCTCAAAACTGCTTGCTAATTAGCCAGTTATTAGCAGTAGCTATTAGCTAAAAAAACACCCTAACCAGCAAATACATCTTTAGAGTTGCTATAGAGTCTACTATGGCGAGTATAAATGTTCATTTTGGGTGGTAAATTATAAGAATATTAGTAATTTTAAATATTTTTATAAAGATCAATAGGTTAGGTTTATTTTTTTAAGGTTTAATTAATTTCTAAATCAATAAGTTACCGAAATATAAGCAGTTTCATATTAGATCTTATCAATTTTTACTATTAGGGTTCGCCACAATTAATGATTGAGGTAGAACAAATGGTAGAAAAAATAATCAAAAAGTCACATTTTGAACTTAGTAATTATGTGACTAAAACTTATATCGCAGGGTCTCGTAAGTTTATGTTTAAGGAAGATCGAATTGATAAACTTCCACTAATAGAAGGTGGCGTCATTGATCTGCAAGATGCTCATGTTGCAGACCGTGGATACAGCTTAATTCTGAGACTGACAAAAACACAAAAGACATTCTATTTTAGAAGCCCAAATTCAGGTATGCAAAAACTTGGCACTTGGAAAAAGAGAACGAATAGTCGTTATTATCCCAAAGGTACCATCAGCCTTCCCAAAGTGAGAGAAATGGTTTCGGAGCTAATCGATCTCGATCGTGCTAAGTCCCTTGATAGCTCTGGTATTGCAAGAATGACAATACGTGAATATTTAGAAAGCGGTCAGTATGAAAAAGATCGAGAAAAAGTAAAATTAAAAAGTAATAAGGTCAAAAAAGTACATCATCGGACGATTAAAGCAATTGCTCATGGTGCTAGAAGTATCCTAGATCAAAAGATAAAAGATCTTAATGCTGAGTGGCTTGATACATTACGTAACGATTGGAGAACAAATTACCATCACAAGGGCAATGGAACAACCACTGTTAAATCTCTAGATACACAGAGGCGTTACTATACGATGATCAATGCAATGTTTAATGTTTGGGAAAAAGCTGGCTATATCCGTAAAAATGTAATTGGTGATTTAATTACAAGCTTTGTTGACGATTCAAAAAAAAGTGAGAAGCGGTTAATAAACGTAATTGATGAGATTTCAGTTAAAGATGCGGTCGATTATGTAATTGAGCATTTCGAGCAATCTACACCCAAATTAATGCATGGAAAGATCGTTTTAACAACCATGATGCTAACTGGGTGTCGAAATTGTGAAGTTTATCGTAACTTCGAAAGTAGTTGGAACTTTACAAAGAAAACTTTCACTGTTCCGGGTCAAATCATATTGAAAACTAATGATACGAGAGAGATCCCAATCGAGCATGAAGGTTACTGGAAAATGATGAATGATTATTTATCAATGGGAGGGCAATTTTTTTATAAAACTAAAGAAGGTTTTATGTTGCCAAACGCTAATAGTGCAGATGGACATGCAACTCCTAATTGTACAAATGACCATTGGCCGAAATTCAAAAGTATTTTTGGCATACCACAAAAAAAGCGTTTATATGACTTTAGACATACATTTGCAAATAACTTGAGAAAACTTGGGCATGATGTAGCTACCGTTGCATATTATTTAGGAGACGATCCTAGTACAGTGGCAAAGTATTACTTCCGTAAAGATAGTGAATTAGCTCGTGATGCAATCAGGAATATTCATAACCGCGGTATTAAGGAGCCCCAAAAGAGAAGGTTAACTCTTTTGAATTAACTGAGGATGATAATTGGGTTGAAACCCATGAAGAATTGATGCCGCATGAAATCAGAAAGTACTTCAATATGTTTAAAACAGGGCGGGTAAAGGAAGGAAAAATACGATCAAGTTGCTTTACTAAATTTATTGGCAACTTGCAGAAAATACCTAAACCACTTGAAAATGAAGAGTCAAAACTTTGGATGATGATGCAAATTATTTAGGGGCGTTATATAAAAGAGTACATGCATGTACTCTTTTTTATGTTAGGACAATAAGATTGAACTTAAACTGTCAGATTATAAGAACTTAATCAAACCTGACAATTGCATACAGTTGCTAGTTTGATCCATTCGGGTTCACAAGTTATAAACTAAAGCGAGTCGTGGAGAATTGCATACCTTAGCCCCACGAAGTTGCATAGGTGAGCCCCATTTAATTGCATGTTATGTCTCAAACTAGCTGTGAGTTCAACTGGTGAATGCAACGCTATCCTTATACTAGCTTAAGGAACGTTGACATGAAACAGAGAAAACGCATCTACTACAATGCTCAGCAAAGAGCATTAATTTGGGATCGCTACAAGCAAGATGATTCGGTTCACGATATCGCTAGGCTTTTTGACCGATTCCATTCATCAATACTGGGCATTATCCATAAAACCGGTGGGTATCGGCCCCCAGAACGAACTCGTTCATCAAGCATATTATCATTAGCTGAACGTGAAGAAATATCCCGTGGTTTAGCTTCTAATTTATCGTTTAGAGCCATAGCTAGAAAGCTAGGTCGAGCACCTTCAACTATTTCTCGTGAAGTTAGACGGCATGGTGGGCTTAAACAATATCGAGCAAATAAAGCAGATGCAGCAGCTTGGGAAAACGCAAAGCGTCCTAAACCTTGCAAGCTATCAGGTAACAAAGCATTATGTTCAATAATTGCTAGAAAGATGAAAGCGGCATGGTCACCGCAGCAAATATCTGGCTGGCTTAAAAGAAAGTACCCCGATAATGAGGAGTTTCATGTGTCGCATGAGACGATTTATAAAACGCTATATATTCAAACCCGAGGGGCTTTGAAGAAAGAGTTACAAAAGCATTTACGTACCCAACGCGCTGTCAGGAGATCTAAATCCGCCACGCTTAAAGGTAAAGGGCTAGGCAAAATTAAAGATGCTATACCGATTAGTGAAAGACCTGCGTCAGTAGAAGACAGAGCCGTTCCAGGCCATTGGGAAGGTGACCTAATTCAAGGCTCCCATAACAGCTATATAGTGACTCTAGTCGAACGTCACTCTCGTTATGTCATGCTAGCTAAAATACCCAATAACAAAACCAGTACGGTAATAAAAGCCTTAATAAAGCAAGCTCAAAAGCTTCCAATGGAGCTGTATAAATCACTAACCTGGGACCTGGGTTCAGAGCTTTCAAATCATAAGGAATTCACGTTAGCGACCGACATTAAAGTGTATTTCTGTGATCCTAAATCACCCTGGCAAAGAGGCTCGAATGAAAATACAAACAGATTATTGCGACAATATTTCCCGAAAGGTACTGACTTGGGAGTACACTCTCAACTAAGATTAAATCAAGTTGCTAGACAACTAAACGAAAGACCACGAAAAACGCTTGAGTATGAAACACCTGCAGAACGATTTAACCAGTGTGTTGCGTCAATCGGTTGAACTCGCAGCAGAAAACGGCCATTCAACTTACAAGACACGCCATATTTCTATTCACACCAAGTTATAGGTATCGTTCGAGGAACCTCCAAATTTACGGGGCCTGCGTTGAACTGACATTCATTGCTACCACACATATACCCCAAAAGTCCGGTAACTTCGCCATATTCTGAAATCAGTTTAACACTTTGGTTATTTTTAAAGTAAACCTTAGTCTCGCTATTACCACTTGGTACAAGCAAAGGGATGGGGACAATTATAACAAAAGCTCCTACACCAGACCAAGAATACCCGTCATGATATGTGAAAACCTCACAGTTTCCGATAGTATCAGTTTTGTCAGGTTGCCCCCAAAGAGATACCACCTCCTCTTTTGAGTAGGGTATTTGTTCACCTTGACTTAGATTGAGTCGCCCTTCGATAAAACCAAAAGAATCCTTTTGCAATTCATAAGTTCCAAATGTACCAATTGCTAAGCCAACACACCCTGAAAGACACAGTAACGACATAAAAACAATTAATATACGCATAATATCCTTGTTATTGTGTTCAAGATATAAAGAAAAAAAGAATTTGTTGCACATTCGTTTTTCATTAATTACTAATACTTCCATTTTAGAGACTCGCTAACCGTCAACAAAACCTTTGCGAGATGAGTAAAAACACATACATTACCAAAACTCTAATTCTATATACCAAATTAGTTCATAACGAATAAATATCTAACTAAAACAATGAACTAACCAATATCAGGAGTCACACTCTAATGTGTATTGCTATTATTATTTATACTGTTGCCAGTCTTTGCCAACACGGCTAATGATTGTGTATGTGTTAACAAAGTAATATCTCCAATTTTCCCGTGACCTGGAACAACTATTTGAACATCAGGATAACGATTAATTACATTTTGCAGCGACTCAGGCCATGCATTAATATTTGCATCTCCCGTGAAGCCTATGCTTTTATTATTTAGACTTTTCACAAAACAACCTCCAAATAGTATTTTTTCATTGGATAACCAGACAACAATATTGTCCTCAGTATGGCCTGGCCCAGGATAAAAAATACTAGCGCCCCCATTTATAAGTTCATAAGGGTTACCTAATATTACATCAGTGGACATTTCGTTGCCGTTCAATTGAAGCAACTCATTAGTTAATGATGTCGCGTAAGTTGGTATGTTCAAATCATTTAGAAGTGCTATCCCTCCGCTTGCGTCATCATGAAAATGCGTAACTACTGCACTTCTTACAACCATACCCTTCGATGTAATCCATTGTAACAATTGCCGAGTCCCAGAGGTCGTCCATGGAGTATCAATTATATGCGCATCATTGCCATTAATAACAACTAGACCTGAAGCCCCAATTAACCCCCAAGGTTCAACAGTCTTAAATGAAATATGTTGATAGGTGTTATCTCTTAATTTAATTATTTTAAGTTCTTCAGTACGTTCGCTACTAGAGTAAACCAAAAGTGGAATAAAAAGGGCTATAAAAATAATGTGTCTCACATCGCTTCTCTTCATATCTCAAACTGTCACAGCAGCTATATACAGTTTTTCTGCCATACATTTCATCGTGCTAACTTGTTTGGAGTAGTCCGCTCTAATTCTTATGACATCACCCCTAATTACCATTAGATTTTTGAACCCTCTTCACCGTAAAGGGTTATTTTTGTAGTGCCACTATCACCATAACTAAAATGTGCTTCTACACCAGTTTCCCTGTGAACATAGTGCCCAGGGGCCTTTTTTGTGGGGATTAAACGGTAGCGCTCATTATTGGGAAAAACAATGGCAATATCGCTTTTACTCTTGTCATATTCAACATCGACCTGCCAACCTTGTTCTGAAAATGCATACGTACCGGCAAGCAACTTAAGCTCTGCAATATTTGTTTCCGCCTTAGTGAATGTTTTGGATTTATAATATGGCCAATTGTAATGTTTAGAAATCGCCCTAAGCGTCTCTCCAAGTATTACCGAACCATTATCTGAATTCGTTAATATAACGGCCCCATTTCCCGTTGCTAAATGAATGACCATAGCCGTTCTATAGCCAGCGTTTCCTCCGTAGTGTGCAAGAGCCAATTCCTCATTATCACCCAAAGCAACAAAACCAAAATAATGACCATCGATCTTGTCTTTTAGTAGCTCTTTAATTACGCCTTTAGAATAAACTCCGCCAACTCCATTATAACCTCTACTTATTTCTATAAGGAATTTTGCTAAATCTGAAGCTGTTGACCATAACCCTGCCGCAGCTTGTGTTGGGTAATTATTCCAACCACCCTTGAGTACATTCCCATCAACATCATGACCTAGTGCAACATGCTTATATTCTGATTTTAAAAGCGGTTGAGAAAAACTAGATAAGTTCATTTTTAAAGGTGAAAGGCTCCAATCTGACATAACGCTATTAAAAGATTTACCAAAAATGTCTTGAAGAGCGACCTCCACAAGAGTGTAGGCACCTCCCGAATAAGAAAGTTTGCTTCCAGGAGTCGATTCTACGCTTATTTTTGGAGTGTTAGACGGGCTCACACCTTTTAATATTTCAATATCCGAAGGAACAGGCTCACCTTGTGAATAACCTACATATCCCCCAGAAGTGATTCCTGAGGTATGATTTAACAAATTCCGAAATGTAACAGGCTTCTCTGCCGATTGCTTTCCTTCAGGCAAGCTATAACTTTTTAAGTATTCACTAATATTCTGATCTAGGGATACTACGCCTTTCTCTTTCATGTTTAGGACACCCATCATTGTAATAGGCTTTGACAATGAAGCGGCTTGAAATAATGTAGTGCAGGTTACTTTGTCTTCCGAGTCGTAGCTTATCTTTCCAAGAGCTGAACTCCAATCAATTTTATGATTTTTGATTAAGGCAATAGAAATTCCACTTACTTTCAATTCTTGCATTCGTTGCGTTATTGAACGCCCTTCGTCTGGTGAATTTAGGAAAACAACTTTAGGTATCAAGTTGTCCAGAACTGACCTTTGCCCTTCAAATGCAGATATAGAAGTATCCTCATAACAACTTTCGTCGTTTTCCTTTGTAGTAGAGCCTAATTCGGAACTTAATAAATTTTTGGAAAAAAAGGCCAACAGGCAAATAATAAAAAGTTCTTTTTTAAAGATGGATTTATGTTTGAAAACCTGATTTGACGACATTTTACTCTCTTTTGTTGTTTGGTGTATTTGTAACTCTCTCATATTTAGATCAAATATTAAGAGATAAAAAACTTAGTTAATAAACTATGCATTAGAGCTCTATATAGGGAAGTGGCCGAAGACACAAAAGTAAGCTATCTCGTCCCACTCTTTACTGGGATAGGAAGCTACCAAGTTCCCTTCAACCTTGGATATCAATCCCTTGGGTAGTCCTAATACGGATTCAAAAGTACTTTTTTCAACAACAACAAATTGGTTTTTGTACGGATAAAGTAATTGATTTGAATCTAGAAACTCTTTTGCCTCGTCATAGTTTGTGAACCACTTATTTAAACTGGCCGTCTGATTTCTTGTATAAAATAAGCTTCCATAACCAACTTTATCTGAGCGGCCTGTCAACAAACTTTGTAAGCTATACCAATCTGGAAATCCCAGCTCTCTAGCAATTGTATGTTGACAATGATTTAGCTTTATTTCAGTAGTGTCTTTACTTAGATTGGGATTTGTTTTTTTAACTCTCTGATTAGCATGCTCATCACCAGCCTTGATCATTTTGAGTAGACGTTTAGCTTTAATTTTAAGCTCTGACAGCGCTTTGTTCATCATATCTTCTTAAGCTTTTATTAGTTTTAAAAAATAACGTTATGCATAATAGTAAACTCATCATCTCTGCAATTGGGAATGAATACCAAATGAACTTAAAGTCTAGTAACCACCAAGTGAGCATTAGTAAAGGCATTAAAAGCAAATAAACTTTACTCAAGGATAGAATTAAAGCTTTTAGTGGTCGCCCAACGCCTTGTAAATATGCGACAGTGATAACTGTAACTCCGGCTAACGGTAAAGTTATATACATAACTTCTATGATAGATATTGCATGAAGAATGACCGCTTCGTGATTGGTAAATATTTCTACTACATTACGAGTAAATCCTATGAGAATCACCTGAAGCAGAAGTAAATAAACAAAGCTAGCTTTTGAAGCCCATAAAAAAGCACTTTTAACTCTCTGTGCCGAGCCTGCTCCGTAATTAAAGCTTACGATCGTTTGAGTTGCATGAGCTAATGCAATTAGAGGGAATATCAGAAAGATGTTTATTCTATTTACAATTCCATACGCAGCAAGCAAAGGGGGATCACCACATAAACCCAAAATAGAGTTAATAAAGCCAATAACCATTACGGAACCAAAGAATTGAAAAAATATCGGAGTTCCAGTTGAGATAATTTTTGCTGTCATAAAAAACAGGTCATTTAGGCTTAAGTTTAGTTTCGATTTTACTTTGGATTGCTTCCTAAGCTTTATTGCAATGATAATTGCGCTAAACTGACTTAGTAATGTTGCTGCTGCTGCTCCTTTTAGTCCGCCATCAAATATGACTATAAAAATTACATCTAATACAATATTTAGAAGCGCTCCCCAAAGAATAACTATAAACAATTGACCCATGGCCCCCTCAGCCCTGAGTAAATCCGAGTAGAAAGAGAGTAAAAAAGTAAACAAGCAACAGCATATGATGGGAAGTAAATATTCCCAGGTTGAATTAATGAGATTGGTTGGAACGTTAAGTGCGGAGGTGATTTGATTAATAAATGAGATGCTTAACAAAGTTATTATCAATGACACCGCAATAGCTAAAAGCAAACCAACTCTTTCAATCTTTAATGCCTCGGCCAATCTATCTGCTCCCAAACTACGGCTAAAGATTACGCTCGTTCCGTTGCTAATCGCGGCAGCAGTAGCGATCAAGAACATTTGAACGGGGAAAGCCAAAGAAACTGACGATAATGCTTCTGTACCAATGAATCTCGAAACGAAAAAAGCGTCTACAACGTTATAAAGTCCATTTAGCATCATTCCTAGTGCTAACGGAATTGTAAACTTAATAATTAATTTATTTAGAGGTGTATTGCTGAGTTGTTCGAGATTGCTAGCGCTAGGCAGCTGTTTTTGAGACATAATTGAACCTTAAAGCATAATGGCACCGCAAAAGCCAAACTAAAAAGTTACAATCATTCTTACAGAAGTTTCTAATAGAGTGAATTCATCTTGTAGCGGTAACGGCGTCTCTATAAGCCGATAGATTTAATACTAACGCTGTACAAAAACGGTGTCAATATATTATTTTTCTATGTCTTAGATAACCAGGGCGCTGGGATTCAAATTTATTCACCAATTCAATAAATTTCCTATGTAGATTTAATTTCTTGCAATGTATTAGTTAATTAGTAAGTATCTGTGGCTGATCTATGGAGTGAAAGTAATGTTAGATATCTCGTATATTAGATGTTTGTCTGGCACTTTAAGTAACAGCTAAAAGTAAAAGGGTGTTAAACATTGTCTCTTGAAAGCTTTCTAGGACTATTTCTAGCTATGATAGTAGTCGCTTTAGTACCGGGTCCAGCAGTTATAACTATAACTTCAGCATCCCTAACTGGAGGTTTTAAACGTGGGTTGTATCTGACTATTGGCGTAATAATTGCCGATTATATTTTTATTTTATTTGCTATCTCAGGCTTGGCAATCGTTGCTGAGACTATGGGCACTACATTTATTTATATACAATATTTGTGTTCAATATATTTGATTTGGTTCGGCATATCTCTTTGGTTTTCAAGTAACACTTTACAAAATAAACGACAAAAATCAATTGTCCGATATCATGTCAGGATTTATGTTAACTATTAGTAACCCCAAAGCCATATTGTTTTATGTTGCATTATTCCCAGCTTTCGTGGAGCTAAAAGATACTAATCTGATAGATATGTTAAAAATAATGCTCTGTTCGACGATAGCTTTTGGTACCGTAAATCTTGGATTTTCCTATTTTGCTAGCGTTGCAGGTTCAAAACTAAATAACTCTAGTCACGTTATTACGATAAACAAAATTGCTAGCTTAGTTATGTTATCAGTGGGGATTTCAATAGCATTAAAAACTTAAAAGTCTTATCTATACGCCTTTAAAAAGGGATACCTATCGTCTATCAATTGAGTATCATATCACCCAAGAGAAACCATTTCCCATAAAAAAATAAGGGGCAAAAAAAAATACGTACAATAGGACTAAATTTCAAGCGGAATATGATAACTGCTCCACCTAATTGTAGTCTTTTATTTTTTGCGCTTTGAAGCTAAGACAGCAATGACCACAACGATAATTACAACGATTACTCCACCAACTACTGAATTGTTCATGTTGATTCCAACTCCTACTTATTAGTAAATTGACCCTATCACAATATGTAAGCACCTAACCCGATATTTGGCTATTGCGGGATGCAGCCAGATTATACAAAGTTCTGTTGCATAGCAATTATGTTTGTTAATTTGCATTTAAAACTGATCCACTATTTGCATTGAAAAATGATCCGCCTAATTAGGTCTATTATGACCATTTTTAACAATTTATTACCAGTTATTTCTCCTTCAGTTTTTTTGCCGCAGATGATTCTTTGAAGCGGTAGCTTTCATTACCGGTTTCAATGATATGACAATGGTGAGTGAGCCTATCTAGTAATGCGGTTGTCATTTTTGCATCACCAAATACCTTTGACCATTCTGTGAAATTGAGGTTAGTTGTTATTGCTATGCTTGTTTTTTCATAGAGCTTGCTGAGCAAATGAAATAGTAACGCACCACCATTTTGGCTGAATGGCACATAGCCAAGCTCATCAAGGATAACAAGATCTACACTCATTAATCGGTTAGCAAGTCGACCGGATTTGCCATCAAGCTTTTCTTTCTCAAGTTCGTTTATTAACTCAACGGTTGAAAAGAAACGAACTCTTAAGTGATGATGTTGGATAGCTTGAACAGCAATGGCTGTGGCTAAGTGTGTTTTACCTGTACCTGGACCACCAACGAAGACAATGTTTTGGCTATCTTCAATGAATTCACAGCGATGAAGCCCTTTAATTAGATCTTCATCAACACTGCTTTCATTGAAGTCAAAGCCATATAAGTCTCGATAGGCAGGAAACTTGGCAACCTTCATTTGATACGCAATAGAGCGTACTTCACGGTCGGCAACTTCTGCTTTAAGCAGGGTTTCCAGTATCGGAATGGCTTGGGTAAACGCAGGAGAGTTTTGTACGGCCAAATCATTTACGCTGCTTTTGATTCCATGCAACTTTAAGGTTTTTAACGTGTTTAACAGAGCTTCAATGTGCATGCTTTCGCCCTCTTAGTTGTTCATAAACACTGGTATCGGTTGTTGGTTCTTCTCTAAGCTTGAGGGCTGTTTTAACAGGCAATGGTTTAGGCTCTGGTTTATCCATCAAACGATTTAAACAATTGATAACATGCTGCTTTGAGGTAAGCCCCACGTTCAAACTTAGCTCGACGGCTTTCTCCACAAGCTTTTCATCGTGATGCAGTACAAGCGACAAGATATCAACCATTTCACGGTCTCCGCCTTCACGTTTAAGCAAGATGCTTTGTAAGTGTTTGAAGCATTCAGGTTGCTCTTTGAATGGTGCACCGTTACGCAATGCACCAGGCTTTCGCTGAGCCACTAACAGATAGTGGTGCCAGTCATAAACAACTACGCCATGTTGGCCGTGGTCACGGTTAAACTGGCGCTTATGCGCCGCAACCTTGTGCTCTTCAGCAATGAATTCAAGGCGGTCAGGGTAGGTTCGAACACTCACGAAACGGTTTGCAAAGCTAGCAGGTACGCTGTACCTGTTACGTTCGAAGTTAACGAGGCATGTTGAAGAAACCTTTTTCGTGTGTTCGATGAAACCATCGAATGGAGAAATCACTTTCATCAAGTGTTTCTTCTCTTCTAACCACACTTGTTCAACAGTCCGATCATCATAACTAGGGTGCATAATTTCTTGCCATTGGGCTTGGCATTTTTGCTCTAGCCATAGGTTTAACTCATCTAGAGTTTTGCACCTTGGTGCATCAGGCCAAATACTGCCTCTGGCATCACGAACGTTCTTTTCAACTTGTCCTTTCTCCCAGCCTGCGGCTGGGTTACAGAACTCAGCTTCAAACAAATAATGGCCTGCCATGGCTTGAAAGCGGCGATTAACATCTCGTTTTTTGCCTTTGCCAACTTTATCGACAGCGGTTTTCATGTTGTCGTATATACCACGCTCAGCAACACCACCAAACACCCGAAAGGCTTGTTGGTGCGCATCAAATAGCATTTCATGGGTTTGAGTAAGGTAAGCTCTCAAGAAGAAAGCCTTGGCATGGCTTAGCTTGAAATGAGCAACTTGCAGTTTGATTTTGCGGTGGCCAACATAAGCATAGTTCTCGCCCCAATCAAATTGAAACGCTTCACCTGGTGCAAATTCGAGAGGCACAAAGACCTTCTTATTCAAGCCATGCGCGGCTATCTTTTTCTCTTCACGCCATTGCCTTACAAAGGCACAAACTCGGTCGTATGAGCCAGTAAAGCCCAGTTCAACAAGTTCTTTGTGTAATCGCTTAGCGGTTCGGCGCTCTTTTCTTCGGCGCTTAGAATCTTTGTCTAACCATTTGCTAAGAATATCCTTGTATTCATCCAGCTTACTTACCGTCTCTCGTTTCGGGTAGTTTGGCTCAACACAGTCTTGTTCAAGGTATTTCTTAACGGTATTTCGAGATAAACCCGTTTCTCTGGCTATTTGCCGTTGTGACTTTCCATCTTTGAAATGCCAACGTCTTAAAACGCTTAATAATGACACATCTATCACTCCAAATTTTCTCCCGCGAAGGAGTGCGAGAGTTAATTAAAGAAGTGGATCAGTTTTGGATGCAAATTAGGGGTTGAAGTGGATCAATTTTCGATGCAAATTAACACCTTTTTTTATGTACTTCAAATTTGCACCGTTCTAAAACGGCCGAAGACTTTTTTAAGAGTTTAAAGACTGAACATAAATTCAAGTCTGCTGGTTTAAGTGCTAAGTACTGTGAAAAACATGGAACTCAGCTATGTACTATAGAACTTCTAAATTGGGCTGACGTTGTTTTTACGATGGAGCCAATGCATCGAGATAGAATTGAAGCTTATGCTGGTAAAGATTATTTACATAAGATTCATTGTTTAGATATCGAAGATGTCTATCAACATATGCAAAATTCTCTAGTCGAGTTATTAGCCGAACACCATATGCTCAAGTTTTTGCAAAAAGTTGAGTTGAGACAAGACTGAGCTAGAAGCAAGCTTTACTCATTGAAAAAATTAAGAGAACTTTGTAGTCTAATTCACACATTGATATGTCCCGGTAACTCAGGTGGATAGAGTGTCAGCCTCCTAAGCTGAAAGCCGCAGGTTCGAATCCTGCTCGGGACGCCACAAATATCACACAGTATTTATCAATGCTTATATAACTCTTTGTATTATAAGCTATATTCATGCTATGAATTTAAATTTAAAAAATTCAGTTCCTGATAAATAACCATTTTTTTTTAACGGCAAATTCTTGACATCCGCCTCCTAAGCACTAGGTCGGACGTTCAAATCGTCTCAGGGACGCCACTCGTTGCCTGTTTGACGGTTCAAAGCAGCCGGTAAAAGCAAGCTAAAAACTTTCAAAATAAAAAACAAAACCTACTAAAATCGAGCTATTTAATAGACTAAACCTAGATAAAAAACTCTCACACACGTGAAATAGCGCCATAAAAGCCACATCTCAACGTCATTAAAAAAGTAATTTTAAAAACTTTCAGCCGCAGAAACACCGTTTTGTGAATTTGCTACAACGCTACAGTAGTGAGATTTTCACCTTGATTTTTGGTGACTAAACAATTGAAAACCTGAGCTTAGTTGACGTTTCATCTTCCCATGCTTATATAAATGAGTCGTTGTAATTGTTGGGGTAAACAAAAACAATTTACAAAATCCACTGATTTATCATTGATCCTACCCGCTGAGTAAGCGAAAATGTGCGCTTTAAAAATAACAATGATTTCAGTGGAGCCAAACATGCCGACTCGTCAGCAACAAGCAAACGCCATTCGCGCACTCAGTATGGATGCAGTGCAAAAAGCCAAGTCAGGACACCCAGGCGCGCCAATGGGTATGGCCGATATTGCCCAAGTGTTATGGTGTGACCATTTAAAGCACAACCCTAGCAACCCACAATGGGCCAACCGCGACCGCTTCGTATTATCGAATGGTCACGGCTCTATGCTTATATACTCGTTGCTGCACTTAACTGGCTACGACGTCAGTATCGATGATTTAAAAAACTTTCGTCAGCTTCACTCAAAAACGCCTGGTCATCCAGAGTACGGTTATACAGATGGTGTTGAAACGACTACCGGACCACTTGGTCAAGGGATTGCTAATGCGGTTGGCTTTGCCATCGCTGAAAAGACCTTAGCAGCTCAATTTAACCGCGAACAGTTTGATATTGTTGACCATTACACTTGGGTGTTTATGGGTGACGGTTGCTTAATGGAAGGTATTTCACACGAAGCGTGTTCGCTTGCTGGTACGTTGGGATTAGGCAAACTTATCGCATTTTGGGACGACAATGGCATTTCCATCGACGGTCATGTTGAAGGTTGGTTTTCTGATGATACACCGGCGCGCTTTGAAGCCTATGGCTGGCACGTAGTACGTGACGTTGATGGTCACAACCCTGAACAAATTGAAGCCGCTATCAACGAAGCAAAAGCTCAGACCTCAAAACCAACTCTGATTTGCACCAAAACAGTTATCGGTTATGGCTCACCGAACAAGAGTGGTAGTCACGACTGTCACGGAGCACCGTTAGGCGATGATGAAATTAGCGCCGCGCGTCAATTTTTAAACTGGCCGCATGCCCCATTTGACATCCCTGAAGATATCCGTCAAAGCTGGAATGCAAACGAACAAGGCAAACAACAGGAATCACAGTGGCTCGCCCTATTCAATGAATACGCACAGCAGCACCCCGAATTGGCAAAAGAGTTTGAACGCCGCAACAATGGTAAACTGCCCGAAAACTGGCAACAGCATACTCAGCAATACATTGAACAGCTGCAAGCGAATCCAGAAAACATTGCCACGCGCAAGGCGAGTCAAAACTGTTTAGAAGCATACGGCCCTATCTTGCCAGAATTTTTGGGTGGCTCTGCTGACTTAGCCGGCTCAAATTTAACCTTGTGGTCAGGTGCCAAAGGCATTAGCGCTGATGACGCATCAGGTAACTACTTGTATTACGGTGTGCGCGAGTTTGGCATGTCGGCAATTATGAACGGTATTGCCCTACACGGTGGGTTTGTACCTTATGGCGCAACCTTCCTGATGTTTATGGAATATGCTCGCAATGCGGTGCGCATGGCAGCGCTAATGAAACAACGCAATATTTTTGTCTATACCCATGATTCTATCGGTTTGGGTGAAGACGGACCTACACATCAGCCTGTCGAACAACTGGCATCATTGCGCGCGACACCAAATCTGTATAACTGGCGTCCGTGTGATGCAGTAGAATCTGCCGTTGCTTGGAAAATGGCCATTGAGCGCACTGAAGGGCCGACAACACTTACCTTTACCCGCCAGGGATTAGCCCAGCAGCCTCGCGACGCTCAGCAGTTGCGTAATATCGCACGCGGCGGATACATATTAAAAGACTGTGAACAGCACCCAGATATCATTTTCATCGCCACCGGTTCGGAAGTTGAATTGGCTATGGCGGCGGCAGAGCAACTCAGCGACAAAAACGTGCGCGTTATTTCTATGCCATGTACTGATGCGTTTGATGCTCAAAGCGAAGAATACCGCAACAGTGTATTGCCAAAAGACGTGACCGCTCGAGTCGCCATCGAAGCGGGCATCGCTGATTTTTGGTATAAATATGTAGGCCTCGAAGGGCGCGTTATTGGCATGACCACCTTTGGTGAGTCAGCACCAGCTGACCAACTGTTTAAACTGTTCGGCTTTACCGTTGAAAATGCGGTAAAAGTGGCTCGTGAATTACTCGATTAATAGACTAACTAACACTGGCCGAGCCAACACTCGGCCTGAAACTAAATGACCATAAATATTGCTATTAATGGCTTTGGCCGCATCGGTCGAAGTATCTTGCGCTCTCTCTACGAAACCGGTCGAACCGACCAATTTCGGGTGGTCGCGATTAATGAACTGGCAAAGCCTGAAGGCATCGCGCATCTGCTCAAGTACGATACCAATCACGGCCGTTTCGCTTTTGACGTGCGCTATCGCGACCAAAAACTATCGGTTGCCGGTGATGACATTGCCTTGCTTCACCAATCAGACATCACTAAATTGCCTTGGCAACAATACGACGTCGATATTGTCTTAGAGTGCACCGGCGTATTTAAAGACAGGGCGAGCGCACAGGCCCATATTGACTGCGGTGCTAAAAAAGTACTGTTCTCTCATCCTGCGCAAAATGATGTTGATAAGACCATTATTTACGGTATCAATCACCAGCTGTTAACGGCATTGGATAACATTGTTTCTAACGGCTCGTGTACAACAAATTGTATTGTGCCGGTAATTCAGGTTCTCGACCAAGCTTTTGGTGTTGAAAGCGGTACCATTACCACCATACACTCGTCGATGCACGATCAACAGGTCATTGATGCATACCACGATGATTTGCGTCTATCGCGTGCAGCAAGCCAGTCCATTATTCCTGTAGACACTAAGTTAGCTGCCGGGATCGAGCGCATTTTACCAAAATTATCAGGTCGCTTTGAGGCAATTGCCGTACGAGTACCTACAATTAATGTTACAGCCATGGATTTGAGCGTTACCTTAAACACCGATGTCAACATTGATACGGTAAATCAAGCAATTATCGACGCTCTCGACGGGCCATTACAAGGCATTTTAGGGTTCACTACAGAGCCGTTGGTGTCGAGTGATTTTAACCACGACCCTCATTCATCGATTGTTGATGGCAACTCAACTCGAGTCAGTCACAAACGCTTGGTTAAGCTGTTGGTGTGGTGTGACAATGAGTGGGGGTTTGCAAATCGCATGTTAGATACCGCCCTTAGCATGCAACAAGCTAGATAACACGAAATATTATCAAAAATACGGAGTCGAACCATGTCAGTAATTAAAATGACTGATTTAGATTTAACTGGCAAGCGCGTTCTTATTCGCGAAGATCTGAATGTGCCTGTTAACAATGGCATCATCACCTCAGACGCTCGCCTTAGAGCCGCCATACCCACCATTCAACACGCATTATCACAAAATGCGAAAGTGATGGTTATGTCACACTTAGGTCGTCCTGTGGAAGGTGAGTACAACGAGGAGTTTTCACTGCAAGTGGTAGCTGATTACCTAAGTAACGCATTAAACATACCTGTGCGTCTTGAGAAAGACTATTTAAATGGTGTTGATGTCAAAGACGGTGAGCTTGTTGTTTTTGAAAATGTGCGCTTTAACGTCGGTGAGAAGAAAAACGATGATCAGCTAGCAAAGCAACTTGCCTCGTTGTGTGATGTTTATGTCATGGATGCGTTTGGCACGGCTCATCGCGCTCAAGCAAGCACCCACGGCGTTGGTCAATTCGCCCCCATCGCCTGTGCGGGCCCGTTACTCGCTGGTGAGCTCGATGCCTTAGGCAAGGCGTTAGACAATCCTAAACGCCCATTGGTAGCTATCGTTGGTGGCTCTAAGGTATCGACCAAATTAACTGTACTAGAGTCACTGGCAAAAGTGGTTGATCAACTCGTTGTTGGCGGTGGTATCGCTAACACCTTCATCGCCGCACAAGGCCACAATGTTGGTAAGTCTCTGTATGAAGCTGACTTAATCGATGAGGCAATTCGCCTAACCCAAGATGCGCAAGCCAACAACGGTGATATTCCTGTACCTAGTGATGTAGTCGTTGGCAAAGAGTTTTCCGCCGACGCAACGGCTACGTTAAAGAGCGTCAATGACGTCGCTGATGATGAAATGATTTTCGATATTGGTCCACAGTCGGCACAAGCACTAGCAAACATTTTAGCAAACGCGGGAACCATCGTTTGGAATGGTCCTGTTGGCGTATTTGAATTTGATCAATTTGGTTCCGGTACAGAAGCGATTGCCAAAGCAATTGCCAACTCTGATGCATTTTCGATAGCCGGTGGTGGTGACACCTTAGCCGCGGTCGACAAATACAACATCGCCGATAAAATCTCGTATATTTCCACCGGTGGTGGCGCGTTTTTAGAGTTTTTAGAGGGCAAAAAATTACCCGCTGTAGCGATGCTTGAAGCGCGCGCAGCAAACGCTTAACCAACTGCGTTGGTTAAGCAAAAGCGCTAGGGCTGTAAAGCTCTAGCGATACATAAATATAACAACAATAAAAAACACAATATAACTATTACAACTTGAATGATGCATGCCTAAACCATAGGTTATGCTGCTATTGCACTTAAGGAGTGTTACAAATGGCTTTAATTTCGATGCGCCAAATGCTTGATCATGCCGCAGAGCATGACTACGGTATTCCCGCTTTTAACGTTAATAACCTAGAGCAAGTCCGCGCCATTATGCAGGCCGCCGACGAAACAGATAGTCCGGTGATATTGCAAGCATCGGCGGGTGCTCGCAAATACGCTGGCGCACCATTTTTGCGTCACCTGATCTTAGCCGCAGTTGAAGAATTTCCGCATATCCCTGTTGCCATGCACCAAGATCACGGCACCTCTCCAGCGGTATGCCAACGTTCAATTCAATTGGGCTTTTCATCAGTTATGATGGATGGCTCTCTGATGGAAGACGGCAAAACCCCATCGAGCTATGAGTACAACCTAGAGGTTACCAAACAAGCTGTTGCTATGGCACACGCGTGTGGTGTATCGGTAGAAGGTGAACTCGGCTGTTTGGGCTCGCTTGAAACGGGTATGGCGGGTGAGGAAGACGGCGTTGGCGCAGAAGGCGTATTGAGCCGCGAACAACTGCTAACCGACCCCGAAGAAGCGGCAGACTTTGTTAAACAAACCAACGTTGACGCGTTGGCAATTGCCTGTGGTACTTCACACGGTGCATACAAATTCACTCGTCCACCAACAGGTGATATTTTGGCTATCGACCGGATCAAAGCGATCCACGAGCGCATTCCCAATACCCACTTGGTTATGCACGGTTCATCATCGGTGCCACAAGAGTGGTTAGCAATTATTAATGAATATGGCGGCGAAATACCAGAAACTTATGGCGTGCCGGTAGAGCAAATCATCGAAGGTATTAAAAACGGCGTTCGCAAGGTAAATATTGATACTGATTTACGTTTAGCATCGACAGGCGCTATTCGTCGTTTTATGGCGCAAAACCCAAGCGAATTCGACCCGCGTAAGTACCTAGCTACGAGTACCCAAGCAATGTACGAAATTTGTAAAGCGCGTTACGAAGCATTCAATACCGCAGGTAATGCAAGCAAGATCAAACCGATTTCGCTTGAATCTATGTTTGCTCGTTACGCCAACGGTGAATTAAACGCGGTGATAAAATAGCACATCGCGCAAATTTCCAAATCATTAATGTAAAACAAAAAAACAGGGCTCGGTTAAGCCCTGTTTTTTATCTCGGCTATTCAATAAGGTTTAATTAGCCAGATTCGGTTCTATTCACCCGCTAATTTATATATAATCCCTGCGCGTATACGCAGTCTGTGTATACCCACAGTGCTCCCGCTCTGTGTAGCTAATAACGATAATAAAAATGTAAGCGTTAGATGATGAAAAGAATTAGTTTCGTATTACTTTGCTTTTATTCCACTGCTATTTTTGCCAATCAATCACACTCTGCGACTAATCCTGTCGGAGACATTGTTGACGCACTAACGCCAGTAGATACCCCTGATTGCTATCACTTTACCGATGAAATTCCACCAGAAGAATTCATAGGTCTTCCCGAATGCGATCTTACGCCCCCCACCCTGACCGGCTCGGTCGAAGTGGGCACATTTTTTAACACCAGTGACAATGATTACTTCATCACGAAAGCTCGTTCGGATTTTAGTCACGAAATTGGCAAGTTACGCACCAACTGGATTTTCGATATTTTTGGGCGAAAATCGGAAGTAACCGATGCCACGTCCGGTGAGAAACGCTTTGAAACAACCGACCAAAAATGGCTGACCTCATTGCAAAGTAACTACACCTTAGAAGAAGGCGGGCAAAATTATCTATTTGGCTTCGGCTCATACGAAGCCGATAGATTTAACGGTTTTGACTTTCAAGCTTCGGTTGCAGCCGGTTGGGGTCGCCGCTGGTACGAAACCAAAGACGCGTACTTCGATGCCGAGATTGGTCCGGGTTTTAAAATAGATGAAATCGCCCAGTCAGAGCAGCACAACAATCGCACCGAGAGTGCATTTATTGTTCGTACCGCGGCAACGTATGAGCGACAACTGTACAAGAAGGTCAGTTACAAACAAACGCTAAGTGCCGAACTCGCCGCCGAATCAGGGCAAAATAGTAAGTTTAAATCGGTGAGTTCGATAAGTACCAAGCTTATTGAATCGCTAGCATTAAAATTCGCCTTTACCATTGATCACAATACCAATGTTGATGGCGATATAGAAAAAACTCGCACCGAAACCTCGCTGACCTTAGTCTATAGTATTTAAGATCACACAAACGCATCGTGACTCGGCCTGTTGATATTGGCAGGCCGTTGCCGATAAATTGAAACAAATCAATTGCCCCCTCTTTTATATTCATAAAAACTATAGTTAAATAAATGCTATGAATATATACAATATTGACCTTAATTTACTGGTTGCTTTTGATGTTTTGCTAAGAGAGAAAAACGTCACCAAAGCGGCTGGTCACCTCGGTATCACCCAACCGGCAATGAGCAATAGCTTAAAGCGTTTGCGCACCTTGCTCAACGATCCCGTATTGGTTCGTACATCTGATGGCATGGTTCCCACCGAACGCGCATTAATTCTCGCCCCGAAAATACGACAAATTTTATTATCCACCAAAGATGCCCTGCAACAGGTTGACGCCGATTTTATTCCAGAGCAGTCAAAACGCGTCTATCGCATCATGGCAAGCGACTATGCTGCTTCAACCCTACTGCCCAAATTACTGGAACAACTTAGCACCATCGCCAGTCAAACGACAATTGATATCATGACCCCAAGTGACGTCACCTTTCGAGATGTCGAGGATGGCAAGATAGATATGGCCATTAACTTGTTTAATGAACTACCGCAATCGTTTCATCAAAAAGTGTTGTGGCGAGATAGCTTTAGTTGTTTAACGCGTGTAGACAATCCCGTACTCAACGATTTTAATTTGGCTAGTTATTTGGCCAGTAAACACGTGTGGGTATCAAAAACGGGATTTGGTGTTGGCTTGGGTATGAACCCTAAAGATGTGCAAAAGTTAGGTTGGGTAGATGAAGCATTAGCGCGTATCGGAAAACACAGAGACATAAAAGTGTTTACTCGTAATTACCACGTTGCTATGCAGCTTGCCCATGATGCTCAATTAATTGCAACCTTGCCCAGTAAAGCGGCGGAGGTGCATAAAGCCGATCCGGCGTATGCGGTATTAGCGCCGCCGTTTGATATTCCCGATATCGAACTAAAAATGATTTGGTCTCCGTTGTTACACCATGAGCCCAGCCACATTTGGTTTCGCCAACAAGTGGTAAGCGCTGCGCAGCTCTGTTAAACCAGCTTCAACCGGCGAAAAAGCGCGCCTTTCTCGCCGCTAGCTAACGATACGCAAACAGGCTGGATAACAGCCTAAAAAATACTGTCTCACTGCAAAGACCGTTTTATGCGATTAAAATACGACTTACTTGTGTACCATTAACACAGTTTAAAGCAACAATCATCAAAAGCAGCAAACACAAAACGCAACAAGCATAAAAAAGCGCCGTTTAACGACGCTTTTCAATCAACCTATTTATTCGGTAGGTGTGGTATTAGCGACGTCTGCGACGACTTACCGCTAAACCAGCTAGGCCCAATGCCAATAATGCAATGTTGTGAGGCTCTGGAACCACTCTCGCCTCTAACGCTGCAACATAAAACTCTTGATTAAGATATGACACGGTGAATGACTGACCTTCTGTAAACGTAACTTCTCCGCCATCACTTATCCACGCGTAGTTACCAAAAGCACCACCTGAACCACTGCGTGTGCGTGTAGGTTCATCAACCAGAACACCATCCCCTAACACGTCAAAGGCAAATTTACTGCGAGTAGTAGAAAAACTAACCTCAATTGCGTCACCGTCAAAAAAGCCCTCGTCGTGGTTATTGTTAAACCACAATTGCTCAAGGCTTACATAGGCACCGTTTGCGATGTCGGTGAAGGTAAAGGTCAGTGACTCTCCTACCGTGATGTTATCGTCATTGCCTGGTACACATTGCATGTTAGCATTCACGTTTGAACAGACACCTAAACCACCTTCGAGACCGGCCGAATTGGCATCATCTAAATAAGCGTAGGCAGGGGTTCCGTCGTTTGCCGTGATGGTCAACGTTGCACCACCAATATCAAAAACCCACTCTAACTGACCTTGCTCGTTATCTTTAGCAAGCTCCATAAAGTTAATGACAGTGGCCGATGCTGACGAGGCCATTATCAGCCCTGCCGCACCAATTAATGAACAAAGTAATTTTTTCATAAGTTTCCTCGTTTTAATTAACAAATTGTTGTTTTTACCAAGCGAAACCATGCAAATAATCAGCCACAATAAAAAAAATACATATAAACAGAAGCTTAGCGACATGAATTTGGTTAAGTTAAACGGCGATTACCTTATTGTAAAAAATACCGACATCCAATATGGAACTGTTAACCGTTGAAATACAGAGTGTTTTTAGACTGAGAGCCCGATAGAAAAAGGCGTCTGCTCACTTTGGCTTATACCCTTAATGGTTAAATTTGTGTAAATTTATACAACAAAATGAAAATTTCCAGTCATTACGTCATTCGTTCCCATGACCACACAAACTAATTGCAACTGTTTATTGTCGCTGCGTGTTATAGATTCGTGTTGTAGACGACAGTATAGTCAATGTAGACGTTGCCTAAATTGCCTTTGTTTTTAGGCGTATTTATTACAAACTGGTATGTGACGAATAACAGCGTCGTTGAACGTACTTGTACAAACTTAAATACGAAAAGTAGATAAAACAGCGAGGTTAATCGGGGACAACTCTGCATTACCTGCCCCCTAGATTCAGCGTCATAGACGATAACGCAAAGGATGCGTCGCACCACTTCTATAAATTACCTCTATACATTCGCTTATGCATCACCGTTAGTTTAATACAGGTTTTACTGCGAATGAATCGGTAAGAATATTGGGATTGCCATAGAACAGTGGTAAACACTGGTTGGCCAATCCACCTACCGTTAAAGCGGCCCTACATGACATCTATTACGACGCTGTTAGTGGGTGACTTGTCATCGCGAGATGACAAATCACCTTGATAAGTAAGGTGTAAACAGAACAATAAATTTGGCATCACATAATAACAGACAAAAACAAACCCAGATAACTATCTAGGCTTGTTCGAGTTGCTCACGTGTTTTGTGAGTTAACCAATGCGTTTTCGACCGCATCGTATCATAGAGTGAAGATATCCTATAGCGTGCGCTTGCGGCGACTTACAACGATGCCCATTAACCCAAGAGCTAATAGCATAATGTTGGTTGGCTCTGGAACCAAAATGCCGATGCGTGGATCAGGTCCTTGAAAGGTAGCCATCGCAGCCATATAGAAATCGCTATTACCGTTAATATGTGACACGGTAAACGAATCGCCATTCACTAATGCAATACCTTGAAAACTAACCGCAAATGTATCACCGTATGCTTCTGGAATACCTTCTTGATCACCTGAGTTCATGTCGACAATAAGCGTCTCGTAATCAGCAACAACTGAATCAAAAGAAATTTCAACATTATTGTTGCCTTCACCGAAACCACCATCGTGGTTGTTGTTAAACCAAAGTTGAGCAAGTATGGCTGCTGAGCGATCTGCAATACCACTAAAGGTAAATGTTAACGACTCACCAAGCGTGACGTTATCATCACTGCGCGGATCACATTGATCGTTAGCATCGAGGTTTTGACAAGCGCCAAGACCACCAACTTCCCCTCCTGAAGGACCGTCTAAATAGGCAAAACCGCCACTGGCTGTTATCGTTACCGTCCATTCTGATGTAGTTACGACTAATACATCTGTGCCACCTTCACCTTCGGTTTCTTCTAACGCGACAAAGTCCACAGCTTCTGAATATGCCGACGCTGACATCATTAAACCAATACTGGCTAAAATTGCTGTTAAATATTTTTTCATGTTCACCTCACAAGATTTATTGTATTGACGTTGCCTAGAAAGATGATGCATATTTCAAGCCTTTTCGAAAAAGGTGCAGTTATACAATTAGTTAAAAGTTTGCAAAGAAAATGCGGTATACAGGCGAACAAACTTTGTAAAGAAAACTGACGCTCAATAGTGGGTACACACACAAGCTAACGAAGATTAATAATGCGATTTTTCAACTAATTACACAGGGCAAAAAAGAAACCGGTTACATTTAAAAAATCAAAATCGCCGGCGCTATGAGTTAACAATATAACCGGCTTAGATCAGGTATCGATTGGTTCGTTTGCAGGTGTAACTGGTTGGGTTTATTTGTTGCTCCTAATCACGTATTGATATCGAAGGCGAGCTTTTACATATAAAAAAGACTGGTTTAGCACCACTTATCCCGAAAACAAGGCGATTTGTCGATAACAACTCGCTCTTAACAAAGAGTTAACGTAATATTTACGGTGTTAAAAATCTTACCGAATTATTTGCCGAGCTATAGAGTAAGACGTGAGTATGAGTGACCGTTGCTATAAAGATATGAACGGGAACGAAAAATGCGACACAAACTCAGAACCACTTAACAGCGTGCGTTTTTCGCACCGTCAACGATCCAACTTTATTAAGGAGCTTGTTATGGACACAGACTTATTGACCGCGTTGTTATCAAATTTCAAACTGCGTATCGCGTTTGTTTGTTCTGTGTTGATGTGTGCACTTGTTTTAAGCGTTTCGCATCAAGCCAAGGCCGACGTAGCTGAAGAAGCTTGGGATGGAACAACAAAAGTTCAAATTCAAAAGCTCGAAATGTACACCTCCTCAGAATATCCGGCGATAGAGGCGTCAGTATCGTTAGTTGTAAGTAATCCAGATCACGTTGGCGTAACGCAATCAACGGTTATCGACCCGCAAGGTATCAACCGAACAGGTAAATCAACGTTGAGTTTGTTTTCATTAGCAATGCAGATTCAAGATAGCCTACAATTTTACTTAACCAAGCTAGAACAGTTATTTGAACCCAATAACCAAGGTTATCAAAGCGACTTTAGCGAACAAGGCTGTGCAACGTCACAATTAAGTCGCTTTATTTTTTAACGAGATGACTATTCGCCGGAATCATTGCTACCTCGCAATGGATTTACACGGCCACCAGTGACCTTATCGGCGCGACCTTCAAGCTTAGCCTTTTCAGCTCGACGTTTGCGAACTTCTTTTGGATCGGCAATCAGAGGACGATATATTTCAATTCGATCGCCGTCTTGCACTACTTGCTGTAGTTTTACCGCTTTATTCCATATGCCAACTTTATTTACTTGCAAGTCTATTTCAGGGTATTGATGGCAAATTCCCGACTCAGCAATTGCCTGTTCAACGGTAGCGCCTTCATCGACTAGCAACGACATTAAAGTTTGTTCATTCGGCAATGCGTAGACGACTTCTATTGATACTTGTTGCATAACATTTACACCTGTTTTGCTCGTTGGGTGAACGCACTAACCATCGAGTTTGCCACGCTATCAAACACTCTTCCAAATGCTAGCTCTATAATTTTACTGGAAAACTCATAGTCTAAGGTTAATTCAATTTTACATGCATCACTGCTTAATGGCGTTAGCTGCCAGTAACCTTGCAACTTTTTAAACGGCCCATCGTGTAATTGCATAATCACTTTTTGTCCATCGACAAGCGTATTTTTAGTGGTAAACCACTTTTGCACACCGCCTTTGGCTATCTTCAATGAGGCAACCATAGAGTCGCTGTTATGACTGATAATTTTAGCATCACTGCAACCGGGTAAAAATTCAGGGTATTTAACGACATCGTTAATTAATTGATACATATCAGCAGCACTTCGCATGACCAGTGCACTACGGTTAATCGCTGGCATTTGCCCTCCTGTTTTCGCCGCCACATCATATCAAAGGAAATCTAAAATCACATCTGTAAAATTTACTAAAATTTATTTTAATCAGTACCATTGTTTGTGGTTATACGTATAATAGGCGCTGTTATGGCTAAGAAAAAATCAAATAAACAATCAAGTAATACCATCGCTTTAAACAAAAAGGCGAGGCACGAATACACCTTATCCGATAAATTTGAAGCGGGTATGGAGTTACAGGGCTGGGAAATCAAAGCAATCCGCCAAGGTAAAGTAAACATTTCCGACTGCTATGTGTTTATCAAAGACCGTCAAGCCTATTTACTCGGTGCTGAAATACAGCCGTTAATTAGTGCGTCAAGTCATGTGGTTTGTGATCCTAGACGAGATAGAAAACTCCTACTCAACCGCCGAGAAATCGACCGCTTGATAGGCGCAGTTGATCGCCAGGGTTACTCGCTTATTGCCACCGCTATGTATTGGAAACGCAATTGGGTAAAACTTGAGTTTTGCTTAGGTAAAGGTAAAAAATCTCATGATAAGCGCGCCGATATCAAAGACCGCGAATGGAAGGTCGACCAAGGTCGAATCATGAAACACAAAACGCGCTAATCGCATTAACAATAAAAAGCCTGCAATCGCAGGCTTTTTATCTTTAACGACAAAGTGACTACTTGCTAGCCACTATTTTTTCTTGTTACTTACCCACACAGTGATCACCCCTTTAGCCACCGTCACGCCATTTTCGTCGAAGGCTTCAACGGGCACACCAAAATCACCCGGTTGCCACTCTTTGCCAGCCAAGTCTGCAATACAAGTGACATCACTGCCGGCTTTTGCCGTGTAATCAACGGTCATAGACTTAGGTATCCAGCGCAGATGTGACGGAATACTGGCTTCACAAACCGCCCCCATGGCCAACTCCATACCATTACATACAGCAATCGCGTGTACGGTGCCGATGTGGTTCTCAACGCTTTTTCGCTTAGGAATAACGACTTTACAATAGCCGTTTCGCAACTCTTTGACCTGTGGATTTATGGTTTTAAAATACGGAGCCCAGCGAGCAAAAAACCAGGAAAAAAGTCGATTTCCAAAGGGAAACTTGCTCCACTTTTCATAGACTTCCAATAATTTATTTTGAGCCATCATTACCTCGTTGTTATTCTTTGTTGTAATCTCAAAGACCGCCAGTATACCTTATTAACAAAAACTTTACAGAATAAACATGGGAGCAAGTGATTGGAAAATCGCAAGGTTTGTACGCATTCAGCGCATCGATATCAGGATAGTTTTCTAAAAAATTAATTTTGATAAACTTCAGAACCAATTGGCGCAATGTGATCGTTGGCGCGTGAGGTTTTGCTACGTATTGTACCTGTTTAACCTTCACCTAGAGTTAGAATCGGCTGGTTAGGGGTTTCCGCTTTTTGTCAACGTAATGAAGACAACAATGTGAAAAATCGATTTGCCCCTTATGTAACAAGCAAGAAGCTCTGGCAAGAGCAGGCAGAGCTTTTCGGAGTTTTACGAGTTGTTGATTAATCGATAGATAGAATGTCTATCGACGCTTAAATCGACGCAGTACTAATCCAGTCAGGCCGAGTAATACCATCATCATGGTACTTGGCTCTGAAACCACTCGGGCTGAGTCAACTCCATCTAGCCAAACACTATAATATCCAGTTCCTCTCGTCCAGTGTTGCTCAATAGGAACAGGATCTAAGCTATCATATCTAAATCCTTCACTTAAATGAGAGCCTGAAGCAAAGTTTGAATATGACGCTATCGTCAAGATATAGTCACCCGCTGCCAAAAAGCTAAGACTGAATCCTGAATCATAGACTGTTTGCGTCTCGGGATTAACAAATGGATTATCATCACTCTGGCCTATATACACTCCAGAAGAATCCCAAAGAGCGGCAATAGGGTCGAAGTTCAGCCCATTCATAAAGCTGTCAGTCCAGAATCTAAGATCGCTGGTATCTTGAGCAATAGAAAAACTAATGTGAACGACGTCAGTTTGATATTCAATCTCACCTTCAAGATGTATCAAGTTAGCCGATGACTTAGCCGTCATTGACAAACTTAAAATAGCAATAAATATAATAAGTAGTTTCTGTTTCATGTTATTTTTTGTCTCCTGTAAAAACTCGCAGCATGCCTAGCAAAAAAAGTGCCAAACCACGGAGGGTGCAATTAGAATGGGTCGGTAAAACAAAAACATTTTCGGTTGTACAAATAGTGTAAAAACTTGCTCCATCATGTAGTAATTCAGATCGCGGTTAACGTCAGACCTAAGAATCCCCAAAAAACGGTAAAAAAAATTAAATAACTATTGATAATAATCAGATACTGATTCAAACAATTTTGAAGGAGTTTTAACCTACAAATGAATTTAGTGGATTAACATTTGTCCAAATAAACGTGGTACACAAAATGAAACACAATGAGCTTGAATTTAACTCTTGCTCATCATACTCAGACGGGCTAGAATGCTCGATATCAGTCACTTAGCGTTAAATCGTGTAAGTGTTTACACCAACGGTAAAATGATACTCGGGGCGGATTCAGGATTCGACGGGATTCACGAAACCCAAGGTGCATGCCCAGGGGCGGTTGGCCTGGTAAAAAGCCGCAAAACTATAGTTGCAAACGACGAAACGTTCGCACTAGCAGCTTAATGCTAGCCATCCTCTCAAAGTCTCACCTATTGGCTTGAGAAGCGATGGTCACACTAAATGGGTTAGCGAGGGAACTGTGTCTGACGGTGAACCGCGAAACAGTATCAGACTCACCAGAAAGAACCCTGTCGTTCGGGGTCTGACTGGTTAAACAAAAGAACGACTAAGCATGTAGTACCGAGGATGTAGGTTTTTCGGACGGGGGTTCAAATCCCCCCCGCTCCACCACTTCACATTTTTTTCCGTTCTCAAGCTGTAACAGCTTGAATGGCAAAGAATAATTGGCGGTTCCAAATTTAGTTATTTTTGAGTACTCAACTCTATCTGTAAATACTAAGTTTTGAACCAGCCTCTTTTGTTTTAAGTTACCTTCTTGCCAATAACTGGCTGGCGACATTAAAAAATCACTAACTTTAGAGAGTAAATCAGATAAATTTACATTATCTTTTGCACTGTCATTTATAGATTGTTCCACAATTATTTTTTCTTGCTCTAACTTATCAACTTCGTTTTCTAGCGCTTGAATAACAATACCATTTGTGGATTTGATAATTTTGTCGATGACTAAAGACTTCCGATCCTCAATATCTGACAGCGACTTTCGCAATAACTTGGTTTGTTTACCTCTATCTTCGGAGCGATTTTTAAAAACTTTTTCACTAATCACCTGAGCTAGTTTTAATACTTCAGATTTCACATGGATGTCTTGTAATACCTCAACAAAATCATTTTCCACTTGATCTCTACTAATACTTTTAGATTTAACACTACAACCATGTGTATTTTTGCAACGGTAATAAGCATATTTCTTATTTCGGCCTTTGCTCCAAGATGCAGTTAAAGGCTCACCGCAGCCAGAGCACAATAAAAGGCCTCGCAAAGCAAAGTCTTCCTCATTACAGCTTTTATAAGCTTTTTTCTTACCGTTGATCTTTTCCTGAACTCTTTTAAAGACACTAAAAGGTACAATTGGCTTATGATGCCCTTGCCTTAACTTTACTTGCCACTTCGGGTATTCAATATATCCTGTATATATTTGACGAGTTAAAATACGTTTAACCTCTTCAAATCGAATTTCATATTTATTGCCCCTAGAGTTTTTAAGCCCACTCGTTTCAAAGAATGCTTTAACATCAGCTTGAGTTTCCAATTCACCTGATGCAAAATTTTCATATGCTTGCCTTATAATGGTTGCCGCAGGCTCATATGGTACGAGCAATTTACCGTGAACAGGATCTTTTTCATACCGGTAACCTAATGGTGGGTAGAATGTCCAATACCCTGCTTCTAAACGCGCCTTTTGTCTGCTTAGTACCCTACGCTTATTTTGTTCTCTTTCAAGCTCACCTGTTGCTGCAACGATAGTCTCAACGAATTGCCCTTCGGGTGAGTTATCTAAATGCAAATTTACACTGCGTAATTCACCTCCAGCTTTTTCAATTAAAGCTTTTAAGCCTCTATGAAGAACTACATCTCTAGCTAAGCGATTTATGTCATCAACGATAACGAATACTTTTTCATCGTGCTGCTCTACTAATTCAATAAGTTCATATAACGAAGGCCTTACATCGTCACCACCAGAAATTGCTTCATCCTTAAAAACTGATATAACGTCCATTTTATTATTCTCGGCATAAGCAAAACATCGAGATTCTTGCCCATCTAAACCGTGACCTTGGTCAACCTGTTTGCGCGAAGATACGCGACAATAAATGACTGCTTTCATATTTCCAAACGAATCCATTTTTAATTTGATAACTGTTTATATTCTTTAATCGCTCGGTATAAGCGATTCTCTGTTGCCGTTTCATATCGGCTATAAATTTGCAGGAGCTTCTCCATATCTGCAGGTAAGACTTGGGGCTGATAACCTTCATTGACTACCGTTTCATCGAATATAGGAACATCCAAATAAGACTCTACGACTCTAGGGTCTTCAACGGCTTGCAAGAATTCATTCACTGCGAAAGAGATCCTTCTAAGCTGAATCGTATGCAAGGCTATTCGTTCGATACACAAATATTGAAGTAGACACCTAGGTTCCATTTCTTTTTCTAGTTGTGCTTTTACTTCATCGAATACAGGCGACTCATACGGCAATATATGGCAAGACAAACAACCATGCTTTATAGCATTTAATTTTGTGATATTTTTTCCAGCTTTAGATTTTACGCCGGCCAGTTTTGAATTTTTTTGATTCGCGACTAACTGCTTTTGCGAAATAGATTTTCTACTTTTCATTTGGCTTGACCTCTTCAAGAAGGCAATTAAATGAAATATTTACCATTTCTTCTAAACTAAATACCAATTTTTCAATTTCAGAGTCCGAAAATTCACTACCTAAATCGCCCAGTATCTTACGGGCAGCCTCAACACTCAGTATCATAGACCAATCCTAAATGGACTAGAGCTGAGGCTTTCAGTAACTAGTTATTTTTAAATTTCAAGTAAACTCAAGCTGAGGATTTCAGTAGTAAAGTGTACTTATATATTTTCTTTATCTATTACTTCATAGAAGCAAAACTTCCCATGTCGTTTCTTTATCTTTATTTCACCAAACCTAACTTTTGACAAAAATTTATTGGCATCTTCAAAGTTATTAAATTCAAAATATTTATCTAAACTAACTAATTGCCCACCTTTCAGACTTATGGAAAGCTGAGTTAAGTTTTGAGCTTTTAAAATCGCTAATACCTCTTCTTCTTCCTTGGATATATCCATAGGAAGTTTGACTTCTTCTTTATCAACGTTTGGGAACACTTCACGCATTAAACTGTTAAGGTTTATTTGTATATAGCTGCCATGTAAGTTAAGAATTTTATTTATAGAAGTTTCATCTTCGAGCATAGGCTCTAGCCAACCATCCTCAAAAATGCACAGAGTGATAGATTTTTTTTGAAGTACCAAACAAACAGCAACTTCAAATAGAGAGGCACTTTCAGGTTTTGTGAAATAATTAAAAGCTGTTCTATACGATTCTCTTAGCTGTTTTTTTGATAAACCATATTTGCGTAGCTCATTAAGAACTCGAATCCAAATGACTTCAATAAAATTCAGGCGCCGCCAAGACACTGAACCTTCGGGGCGATTATCACTTAGTAACCCATCTTTAGTCCAAGTGTGTATAACTCTATATGTGATATTAGAATCTTTTACATTGAACTTAGGCTTTCTAAGAAACTCTCTGATATTAGAATTTTTAGGGTTATTCAGACTATTTAACCCAATTTGCCACGTTGCGCCTCTTAACAGTCGACTCTGCTTCCCATCCATTGCCTACTCTTTTTACCTTTAATCAAAATTAAACACCACAGTTCACTTTTAAAAATTATACATAAAGGTTCACTTTGTCAAGGCACCGCATTTTATTGTCGTAAACCATTTGTAACCCTCCCTTAAAATCAGAATCGCTTTTATAGAGTTTTCCGTTTACTGTTAACCTAACGGAGACAACAATATGAAAAAACAACGATTCACGGAAACGCAAATCTTCGCCATTTTGAAAGAAGGTGAAACGGGTGCATTAACCGTCCCCGACTTATGTCGCAAGCACGGTGTCGGACAAAGCACCTACTACCAGTGGAAATCAAAGTACGGTGGCATGAAGCAATCTGAATTGGCGCGCCTTCGAGAGCTTGAAGACGAAAATAGAAAGCTCAAAAAGATGTTTGCCGATGTCAGCTTACAAAACATGGCGCTCAAAGACGTTATTGAAAAAAGCTATAAAGCCATCAGAGCGAAAGCGGTTAGCTCAATATGCACATGTGCAACTTGGGTTAGGTGTTGTGTTGGCGTGTCAGGCATTTAAGATCAGTCGTTGCACGTATTATTATCAACCTAAGTCGGCTGATGACAGGGCGATTATTGATGTACTTGCGGAGCTCGCTCAGAAGCATCCGCGATACGGCTTTAGAAAGATGTTTAAGCGCTTGAGGTTACTTGGGCATCATTGGAATCATAAGCGCGTTTATCGCGTCTATTGCGGTTTGAAACTAAACCTTCGACGCAAACATAAACAACGATTGCCGACTCGTGATCCGGAGCCTCTTTCTGTACCGACGAGCGCTAATGATTGCTGGTCAATGGATTTTATGCACGACAGCTTAAGCTGCGGCCGTTCGTTTCGAACGTTCAACGTCATTGATGATTATAATCGAGAGCTGTTAGCTATCGAAATTGATACTGGCATGCCCGCCACTCGTGTGATCCGTGTTCTGGATCGTATAGCTGAATATCGAGGCTATCCCAAACGTTTAAGGCAAGATAACGGTCCCGAATTTATTTCTCATGCCCTTGAATTATGGGCTGAGCAGCACGGTGTTAAACTGGACTTCATAAAGCCTGGTAAGCCTACTCAAAATGCGTTTATCGAGCGATTTAATCGAACTTACCGAAATGAAATTTTAGATTGTTATTTGTTTAAGTCGTTGACGGAAGTAAGAGAAATAACCGATAGTTGGATAGAAGAATATAATTATGAGCGACCACATGAATCGCTCAATGATCTACCACCCAAGATTTACGAGCAACGATTAAAGGAAAACTCTATCGGGATCTGATCTAAAAATGGGGTGGTTACAAAAACTATTTGCAAAAGCTTTCCTGGTCCCCCAAAGGCTCTTCACAAAAATTTCGAAACTCTGATTCTGATGGCTTAAACCAACCTCTTTCCCATAAATAATTAATGACATCACCATTTTCACATTGCGCCCAACGTAAAAACCTTGAATACCCACCTATCATTGTATCGGAGGTAGCAAAATTTTGCTTTGTATCGAATGTACAGGGTACATCCGCATATAAAACAGGCTTCTGGTCATGCTCTATTAAAAACTTTTGACGCACCGGAAGGTTTAAATCAACAGATTTCCCCTCTCCTAAATACCAAGTCAAGGTTAAGAGTAGTCGTGTCTGCTCCATTGCCCCCCAAAAACCCATTTTATTTAGCTCGCTTACTAAGCTTCCTTCATTACTTCCTAAATTCCAATATTTCTCTAATTGAATATTAATTCGATTAACTACAAGGTTTGGAGGACAACTTCTAAAACTTCCTTCATTTTCTAGAAAATCAGCTTTAGCTGCCTTTGGTATCGAATTAAGCAACACATAAGTCGCTTTTTCAATATTTTGAGGAGGCTGAACATTGTCAGCGATATTGAATTGAAAACTTTCACAGTAACCTTTTGCCTCATTAATTTTTTCAGGTTCTGTGGCCAAAACGTTAAATGCAAAAATTATATGCAATATTATAATTACTTTTCTTAATTTCATTTCCATTTATCTAACCTAAATCTAAAATTATCTCTATATACAGTCTTCGCAAACCTGCTTACCTTTCATTGTAGTGGTACAACAAATTTGGCCACCTAATTAGAGGTGTAACACAACTATTTGACAACTAACCAATAATAAGATTTTCTTAACTGCAGGCTTGCATTTTAGCTTGCTTGTTAATAGTTGAGTATGTAGGTATTTGTATTTAAACAAATGTTTTTTGACTTTGCATAAGAAGCACGAGAGCCGATTAGTGAAAATTGATAACTTGGCTTGTCTTTAATAAAATCTTCAACTCGAAAAACGAAGTTGGTACTCGCTAATAGTTCATCTTTTAAGGGAGTTAAGTCTATATACAGCCAATTTTTACCTTTGCTCGCTATATAATCTACGTCAATTGCTTTTACTTCTTGGTTATCAAACCTTAACGTTAGTTTTCCTTTCTCATTCAATGCGGTTTCATAATTGCTTGACATTTGAATACTAAAATAAAGCATTTCACGGCACTGCTTGTTAGGTTCAAAGAAAAAGTTAATTGAACCAACTTGATTCGCACTGTTTGTTCTAGCGACCACATATTCATTGTTAGTATTTGGATAGTATTTAAAGATGGACCAATTTGTATGTCCTTCAACAGAAAACGACTGGTACCTAATTTCTGGGGTGTCTTTTTCTTTTTGATTTTGAAAACTGTTGGCTTTATATCTGCCGTACAGACTGTTTGTAGCTTCATCGTACAGACTGTTTGTAGCTTCATCGTACAGACTGTTTGTAGCTTCATCGTACAGACTGTTTGTAGCTCCATAAAGAGAGGAGGCGCACTCCTTAGAGCGACTACCTAAATCACACCTAAGTCGGTTACCAACCATTTCAGACTGTGCCCTATGACAATGATAGGGCTTACTCCCCCCGTGACAACCGCTTGAATCCAATCCTCCTGAATGACCATATACATTTCCGATAGAAAACAAAAGAAGTATTATCAATATTAACTTTTTAGACATTTCTTATATCACATCCTGTGTTGGGCTATTTTTGTCATAAATAGGAGGCAATTCCTGAATCGAAAGTTTTCTTCGTTTCGATAGAAGGTAGTATACCAAGTATATGATTGTAAATAATATATTTAGACTTAACAACCGAAGGAGCATCACTAGTAAGTCTAGAAAAAGGAATTAATTTAATAATGTTCGTTTAAAACGAAAGGTCAAAAAGCTATCTAAGTCGACTTTATTCAAAAGTAGGCTCGCTACTTCCAATTTAAATTCTTGCGAAAAAGTACGACGTTTTCTTGTCATTTAACATTTCTAATTTAGTGGTAATAATAACACCTAAAATGGTGTCCGGGATCATTGAATTACAACAGTGTTCAATCACACAGAGGTGCTAGTAAACCTGATACTGTATCCAATGAAAGTAGGTTTTTCTGCTTGTTACAGAGCATTCGGACGGCGATTCAACTCCCTAAGCGGGCGCTGAACCGATTGCCGTCAAAGTTTTTCACTCAGATTCAAGCAGCAATACTAGATAGGGCTACATCCCAATCGCTTAACTCTGAAGATAATTGGTTCCAATTCTTTGACAAGATGTCCACCAAATCCATAATGAAAGACGCTCAAGGGCGTCTTTTTTATTTGTCTAGGGGACACACTTCAGTGGGACGATATGCTGGCGACATGGCACTTATAACGCCGACATCAACCATCAGCCAAGAGCAATAACCACTTGCTTTTCCAGTTAAAATTTGTCATCTTAGGGCAGATAAACTGTCTGTAGAACAGTGATAATAAACTGTTAAAAAATGGACTCCTCAGCAACAGTGAAAACCCTATGACGTCATTATTTTCTAGCCTGCGCAACAGAGCATTTTTATTATTTGCATTGATACTCGTGTCGATTCAGGCGATTTCCTTAATAGCTCATCACTACAGTATTGAGCAACGCAATCAACAACAGCTTTTAGCAACCGTAGACAGAGCACAACAGTTAGTATCGGACAAACTTGCGATGCGCAGTCGATTGCTGTCAACCTTTGCCCAAATCTCCGCCAGTGATCAAGCCTTAATCGACCAATTTGCGAGTCCGATCAAAAATGTGTCGCTGGCACTAAACAACTATCGCAAACACCTGGACGCCGATTTAGCGCTTGCCATTGACACCAACGGGGTGATTTTTGGTCAACTTGAGGTGAAAGATAGCAACAAAGAAATAAAACGTCTCTCCCCCGCAACACAACTCAATCAGGGCTTTGGTCAAACACAATGGCTAAAAGACCACCCTGTACACGCTTACTACGTTGACAATAAGCGCGTATATCAATTGCTCGTGACACCGATTTTACAAGACTTCGTTATTATTGGTCATGTGGCAGTTGGCTTTGAATTGAACCAAACATTTTTTGATGAAATAGCCAAGCTTACCGGTTTTCACCTTGCCATTAATCACAGCGATAGTGAGCAATGGCTTATTACCAGTAATTCATTAGCAGAATTACATACTGCCCCGTCTATTTCTGAAGTTGCAGACTCTCTCGCCCAAGGTCAGTTATACGGTACACAAATTGCCTTGAGTCAGGCTGAGCAGCCTGTGGTTAACCTAATGATGTTTCAAACGAAAGCTGAGCTCAGTGACGCAGTTGCACTAGCAAATCCGAATTCGTACTTGGTGCCGGTGTTAACCTTACTTGGCGCACTGCTCGGTGCTTACTTTATCCAGCGCTACTTAGCATCGCCTATTTCGGCGCTAATCAACCAAGTAAAAAATATTACTAATGGCCAACCAACTCAAACACAGCTAGCTGGCGCGACAGCAGAACTACACGATTTAGCTGAGCAAGTAAAAGTCATGGAACGCGCCATTGGTGAGCGAGAAGATAAAATTTATCAAGAGGCGTACTGCGACATTATGACTGGCTTGCCCAATCGCAGCCAGTTTTATCGCGAAATGGAAAGTATAAAAGAGCCTTACCTTTTATGCCAAGTAAACGTGCGTCGCATTGTCGAAATTAATGATAACTTTGGTCACGACGTCGGTGACGATGTGATCAGCGAGGTAGCCCATCGCTTAAGTAAGCTGTCACAGCCGATTTATCACATATCTGGAAATGGCTTTTTACTGCGCTTTGACCACAAAACACAAAAAGACATCAATAGTGTGGTAGAGGATATTAACCGCGTTTTTGAACCGGCATTTATCTATCAAACGATTGCTATTCATCTAGAAGCCAATATTGGCGTGACGGTAAGCGATGGTTGGTCTCAACCTAAGCGCGTGTTGAAAGAATCAGACTCGGCAATGCAACTTGCCAAGCGCGACAACCTAAACTTTCAAGTATACGATCGCCAAATCGACCTAAATACGCTGGACCGACTGCAACTGGTCAATCGCCTTAACGGGGCAATTGACAATGATGAGTTTATGTTGCTATTTCAACCTAAACTTGACCTAAGTAGCCACTGTATCGATGGTGTTGAAGCGCTACTGCGCTGGAATCACCCTGTTAACGGCTTAATTACGCCAGACAATTTTATTCATACTGCAGATAAAACAGGCCAAATTACCGCCTTGAGTAAATGGGTCGTCGACAAGTGCATTGAGCAACACCTAGAATGGCGAAATCAGGGTATTGTGTTGCAGATCGCCATCAACATTTCACAGCAAAACTTATTGGATTCAGAATTTTGTCAATACTTGATCGATAAACTCAGTAATGACCACGGCATTCGCGAAATGCTGAGTTTTGAAATTTGTGAAAAGGCCTTTGATGACCACTCGTCCGCTGCCGTTGATAATATAATCAAACTGCATCGATACGGTATCAATTTGGTGATTGATAACTACGGTACTGGCTATTCGTCGCTTGCACAACTGCGCTTTTTACCTGTTAAAGAATTGAATATCGATAAAACCTTTATTGATCACGTGATGCAACAGCCCAATGATCAAAAGATTGTAGTTTCAATGATTAACCTAGCTCATCAACTTAACTTGCGCGTGGTTGCCAAGGGCGTTGAAGATCAGGCGACAATTACCTGGCTCAGCGACAACCAATGCGACATGGTACAAGGTTATGTGCTATCAAGGGCACTATCAAGCGGTGACCTTATTCAGTGGTTAACAACTAGCGACTACCGCTATAAACAGCTTGAACAGCAAAGTCGCGTTTAATACCTTAGTTACGAGTACTTGGCGTCGTTAGCAGCGACGCCAAGGCATTAATCAGCCTAAACCATAACCACTTCCCCCCTTGCATAAACCATTAACCCTGCCAATGTAATCAGCAACAGATACCTTGCGTGTATTGTATACAACAACGTCAAGTTAAAATTAAGTCGCGTATCCCCCCTGAGCAGTTATAGTTACTGTTGTATTTGCTGTTGTATTTGCTGTTGTATTAGTCCCCTTATCCCTATCTCGTACTCGCCCACAGATCGCGTTTATCAATAAGCTCATCTGTACGTTTTTCAATAAGGTCTCTTCGATGAAGTCTTCTATCAGCACATCACAGGCCACTTATTCGACCCGCTGCGTGTTATATCTGCGATATGTATCAATTCTGGCATTAGCTAAATAGCCCTGTCCCCAACGAGCGCTAGGGTCAGTATAAAGCGATTTAGATTCTACATGTCACGCAGTAGACTCTGCTATGAATATAACTTACTCGGTTTGCAGTTGTTGGTCGATGATCACGGGAGGTCAAGATTCGTGAGTGGCACCAGTGATTGGGATTACGGGTTAAGGGTTAAGGGTTAAGGGTTAAGGGTTAAGCATAGGTATAGTCAGAGATAGTCAATAACCGCTATTCTCTGCTATCACTTGAATTAACGGGTCGAAATTAACGCCCCAGAATTCACGGTAATTGGATGTTGTTTGCTAACTTGCGGTAGGAGGTAGGTTGTACTCACTGCTGTTGACGCGGTAGCGGCCATTGTAGCCATTTTTTTATGTTAAACGGACTTGCATCGACGTTATAGCAAGTACTTAGATTTAACTTACCAACACGACGATGGCGCTTTCAATCCTCTAGGATTGGCGGCATTGACGGTATAGGTCATCGATGCACACTCCGTGTCTTGCACCTGCACTCCCTGGGCCGTTGCGGTAATGGTATAGGCATTACCGCTGGCATTAGATAACGCCAGACTGTAATAACCATTGTCACTCAATGTTGCAGCACCAACTTTACCGGCTGCACAATCACTCGCCCCATCCAGCATACTTGCGTAGGTAGGGCACGAGGTGCGCAGCTTGGCTTGCGCCAGTGCCACATCCATAATTGCGGCTCTGGCGTCAGCGCGACGCGCCTTCATGGCGTAGTCAGCAAATGAGGGGTATGCAATACCGGCTAAAATACCGATAATTGCCACCACCACCATAAGCTCTATGAGCGTAAAACCGCTGATTTTTCCTTTCATATCTAATTCGCTAAATTACTACATTCGTCCGGAGAAAAGCCTATATCGATATTATACGATGCTGAGGCACTATCCACTGTGACCGTCGCTGTCGGTAATCCGTCGGCAACAGACATAACACTGCGAGTTGCACTGCTACTGGTGACACATACATTGTCTTTAGTCGAGGTATACACCGCTTTAAACGTTGGCACCAGTGATAAATCAACTTCAGGACTTGCACAGGTGTACGAGGTGGCATTTCTCGCTAATTCACACTGATTACCAGCAAATACAAGTGATGCCAATTTTGCTCCACCAGAGTGCACAATGTTACCGGTGATCGTTACCGTCCCCAGACTAGGCTGTGGATCAGTACCAGAGTCTGAACCATCGGTACACTTAAAGTCACCCAAATCTTTATCGCCTGTTAAGGCATTATCTTCACTGACGTTAATGGTCAATCGATTACACGTGAATACTGAAATATCAGGAGTAATTTGTACATAACCTGACCAGCCGTTGCCCCAATCGTAGACTTTACAACGATAAGGTACTTTAACATCAATGTTTAAATCAGAAGTAAAGTTAGCTGACTCTAAATAAATCTCGCAGTTGCCATAACCATCAGAGGTGTACACATTAAAGTTGTCTAGCTTGTTGTTTGCGTTGCTAAGACTTGCGGTTATATGTACATCACCGGTGATGATGTGCTCCTCAGACGGCGGATCGCTTGGGTCAAATGGGCATGTATCGTCTATTTGGTAATCAAACGCTGTCATTTTCAAATCGTCCACCCAAGCGACGTTTTGATTTAAACAGAAGAAATCAGTCGGCACACCGGCAAACAAACCACCTGCAACACCATTTACTGTGGCGTCGTTTTTTAGCATAATTGCTGAAGTGTGCTGGGTATCTTCTGTACACACCGTATCATCACTTGAGCCTAAGTTGGCGATCACAAAATCGTGACCAGCCTGCCCCTCTGCTGGCAATTTAAGCGCATCTGCCACGCCAACAGAATAATAAATTGTTTGACCATCTGCGTTTGTTACTGGATCGTCTTTGTCATCGATTTTATACGCCATACCGCGGTAAACGCGACGAATGGCTACTTTCGGTTCATCGGCTTTGATATCAGCATTGGGGTCGCCCATACAAGACCATTCAGGACCGTCAATAAGCAAACCGATATTACCGTGCCAGCCGCCACCTAAATAACAGGTGTAGTTGAAGTATTCGTAGTCACCATTGGCGGTAAATAAGCCTTTCTCTTTGTGCTTATCGATGCGTTCAGCCTCACCGTGCACATTGATGATATAACGCTGACAATAAGCGGCATCAGAAGCGATAACGTGAACATCAAAAATATCGAGATCGGCTTCATCCAAGTCAATATATACCGAACCCGATATTTCAACAAAACCAGTACAAGGTTTACTGGTACGTTCACCGTTATCGAGTTCACACGCGTCTTCCAGAGTCAGTACCACGTCGTTTTCCGAGGTTAACCGCAAGTCACCATCACCGCGATCTAACAAGCCGGTGGTATCGCCATTGGTGGCATAGTCAACTTGTCCGCGCTCTTCCTCTGACACTTCCCCTTTACCTAATCGGGCGCGACCGGTCGCTGAGCGAACAATCGGTTGAGAGGCTTTGGTGGCATCGACTTCACCGGCTAAACTTGGCGAGCGCCAAGCAAGCTCTGTAGATAATTCCACAACTTCCGTTTCACCGTTGCCATCTTGCCATAACACTTGTACGGTCACTTCGCGAGTATCGTCATTTTCAGTGATCGTTTCTTGTCGCGTAAACAAGGTATTTGTACCCTGGTGACTGGTTTGATTGGCTGCGCTTGTGCTGATTGGAAACAAGTCATTAAACGCATCTTGATCAAGGGCTAAGTCGGTGTAGTTGCGCATTTGCTCAATGCGCTCCTGCGCCAAAGACATCGCCTCAGCTCGGTTTCTGGTGTTAGCACTTTCGCCAATAAGCGAGGTGTGAAAAGTTGCAACGGCCATAAAGCCAATGGCCATAATTGCTAGCGCCACTAATACTTCAATCAGACCGAAACCTTTCTTTTTATTAAAAGTGTTCATTGTCTCTCCTAGAAATCTTTCCAACTGCCAGCAGATACAGCCCGAGGACCGTTACTTTGCAATTTTTCTAATAAGCGTGAATTGTAATAAGCGTCTAAACTACCAGAGCCCGTGTGGCCTTGACCTGCCGAGATCATAGCGCCGTGTACTGTCATATTACCGGTACCATTAAGGTTGCCCATAATAAACAAAATGCCATAAAAGTGCGGTGTACCAGAAAACTCTGCATCACCATTAACAATCACTATGCTGGGGGCTTCATCCGCCTCTGCACAGCTATTTGACCCAGTCACTGCAACAGCACAACCAACGGTTTTGCCCTGCGCAACCAAGTCACCTTCAACCCAAACCACCTCGTTTTGTGCTAAATGGGCACAACCGTCCCAGCTATTACCGCAATCGCCTCGGCTTTCACTCGGGTTTAACGGATCAATAACCCGTGTCGCCATCGTCTCTTTATAAGAACTCGGCGCAATACCAAAAAAGTTAATGAACATTTCTTCGGCGGTCAAGTTAGCTAAATCGGTGTCGTGCTCAATGATATCTAAGCCTGCCATTTCGCGATTCGACGATTGCATCGTGCTACACGCATTGGGAATATCCATACACGCGGGATAGCCGTCGTCGTTGGGGTTGGCTACTTCTGTTTTGGTCGAGTTATTTGACCCAACGTCAACATCTTCACCACTCCATATGGTACTGTGTCCCTCTGTATTGGTAACGGTTGCAGAGCCGCCAATAATAAAGGCGCCTTTGGTACTTATTGGGTTGTCAGGGATATTAGGCAGCGGATTTAACGCTACAATATCCGAGTGAACCGTCTTACGTGCACTGCCGTCGCTACTTATCCCTGTTGAGGTAATCGCCATCGCGATAATACCGTCAATTTCAACTTCTTCGAGGGTTACTTCAAAGCGATTATCGCCAAGTGTGCCTCGAAACGAATCATCTGGCTCGCCCGCGACACTGGCAAATATTTCATACTTACCGTCTGCGGTATTCTCAGCAATACCTTTAACAAAATACTCTTGTGCGACAGCTATTCCGGCTTCGGCTGCTTCAAACGCTTGTTTAGCGCGAATATCATTACCCACCAAGGTTTTTTCTTGGATAAGAGTTCGCCCTAAGTAAAGCGATGCCAAGGTAATTAAGATCAGTAAAATTATCGATATGGCCAGAGTGGCTAAGCCGCGTTGTTTTTTTAGTGGACTCATTAGCGTATCCTCACAACGTCGTTTCTCACCCGTACCGATTGCTGTATTTGAGCAACCACGTTGGCGTCGGCATTTAATTGGGCAGCCAAGGTAATTAAAATTTCTCGGGTTTCAACGGTCACATCGCCGGCAACCGGATCAATTTGGTAACAGTCTGCTTCAATGTCGTTATCAACATCGGCGTCGGCATCATTTGGTGAGTCGAGATCATTGGGTTCTGATGCGTTGACACAGGCAGAGCCCACCGGGTTAAATGACAATTCGGTGACTTGATACAAGTCAGCATCTGAAATCGCTTCCCAGACGCCATTACTGCAATTGTCGCCATCAGTAACCGAACCTTGGTTTCGAATTTCAACCACGCCGTCATTTAAGCGCACACCAAAGTATTCGTTATCAGCTCCGATATCATCAACGTCACCATTTTCATTGCGATCATAGCTGTACAAAATACACCGTCCGGCTTCGTCGGTGTCTTCGACTATTTTACTGTTATCACCAATCGATTTAACAATGGCCAACAAAGAGTCATCTTCGACATTAAAAGGATTGGTTGATGGTAAGTCTCGGTCTTCGTTGTGCCAATAACCGGCGCGACGAACATCGTTAGCGATAACCGTCATCATCGTCATCAACTGGCTGTTTAACTTTGCCGCTCGCAGTGTTTCTGAGCTACTAGACAAGACGGCCACGTAAACCGCGGTTATGCCAGAAATGACGATTAAGCCAAATACCATACTCAGCAATAATTCAACTAGGGTAAAGCCCATTTGTCTACTGTGATTGATTACGCGTTGCATGATTTATACTCCGCATAATCGTCAGAACAAATTTTGACAATACCCAATTTATTAACGCGCACGACCACTGACTGTTGTTGTTGATTGTAAAATTTAAAGTCTTGGCTTGCATCAACTGTGCCTCGCGCAGGATCAAATACGATTTGTGCGGTACTACCGCTACCGTTTTTTAGGCTTAAGTTGATATTGTCGTGTTCACTGCCGTCTACGCGATGTATGACACTGTCAGCAGCTGCGTTAAATACTCCGTCACCGTCATCAACAACTAAAACGCAGGCTGCTGAATCGGTATTTGACGTAATGGTGGGGTTACAAGCTTCCCCCTTCATCCCGTACGACCACGAGGATGTATTTAAAGATGCGAGGTTAACAAAAATGGGTTCGGAGCGAGCGAGGGACTCAGAGCGCGCTTGTTGAACAAACGAGTACATTTGTTCGGCGGCACTAATTAATTTTTGTTTTCTTAGAGAGTCAAGAAAGCTGGGCACGGCAACGCTCACCAATATACTCAACACGAATATAGTGACTAATAATTCAATAAGTGTGATGCCGTTTATTTTTTTCATTATTTCCAATACCCCATCTGTAGACACAATCCTATCTACAGAAGCGCTTCCCTTGTATCGCTTGAACATCCAATTTAGTTTTTTTAGATAAATAAACAAACCAATACACCGCATCCTAGTGTGTACGGTTTGATACCGCTTGATCGCTATTTTTACGACCTTTAAACAACGTAGCACATTAATTCTATATGCGCTAGTTTTTATTGTCATTTATGATCGCTAACGGGCTGTTTTTCATCAATGTTTACACATTTTTCACAAGCGAGAGTGCATCGCAAACGCCGTCTGTTCTGCGCCTAATTAAGTGTGTAAGTTTGAGTATGTACATTAATACACAACTCTCGTTAATAGCCGCTATTTTTTATCATTTATAAGCAAGTCAATTAGCTCTTATACACTCGCCTTTAATGGTCGAAATGCCTTGAGCACACTGTTTACAGTTACTGCTGACAGTTAGCGCTTATAGTTAGTGCTTATTGATAGAACGAAGCTAGTGCCTGTAATGCGGTTAAACGGCAGTAAGGCGCTTCTCATGTTGATAAGTGTGACCATTTGACGGGTAATTTGAATACTTTAAAAAATAACATTGGCCACAGCGATTAACCATATCTTCGATACTCTGCCCCTTATAAATTACTCATCAACACAAGCAATTTTTACAGTTCAAACTAGACTTTTGATCAGCCACATTATGTCACCTGCGGTACTCAATAGCTGTTTACAGCCCATATTTTGATTGGGTTAATTCAAATGACCATGGTTTACGAGGTTCTGTTTTTTGTGGTGCTGTTTTACGTAGCTAAAACATTTAACTGTTATGACTAAAACAATTACAAGGATGTATTTATGATAAAGGCTATGGTTGGCGATCAAAAAGGCTACTCGCTAATTGAATTGTTGATCGGCTTAATTCTTCTCAGCATAGTCATGATGGGCGTGTTAAGAGTCCACCTGCACAGTATTTCATTACACCAACATCATTTGGCCAGTATTAAAGCACACGCTTTTATTGCCAATATGTTAGCGTATATTCGCGCAAACCCACTGCACGCTGATAAGTACACCCATTCGAGTACACAGGCGATACTCAATGTCGATTGCCAAGTAAGTCAATGCGACCCGGTAGATATGGCTAAATACCAATTAATCGATTGGCAACAAGACCTGGCTCGCGAACTGCCTAATGCGGCCAGTGTGGTAAGCGCCAATGCCAATCGCATTGACGTTAGCGTTTATTGGTCTTATAGCCAACGTCTAAGCAGTGTCAATATCGCCAGTGAGCCTTGTCCTGCAAATAACGCAAATTACCAGTGTGTACACTATACAATTGAATGACAACCATGACAGTGCAGAAAATAGAGGACAAAAAAGCTCGCTGTAACGACCGATTAATCAAAGGCATAAGTTTAGTTGAGCTGATGATAAGCTTATCGCTCGGTCTATTTATTTTGTCATTGGCAGTGTCAAGTTTGGTCGCTGTCAACAAACGCGCGCATTACCATCGTCAATTAAATGACATCAGTGAAACGGCGCGCTTCGCCTTTGCCTTAATCGCCCATGACATCAAAGAAGTTCGCTATTGGCGGACCTTAATGCAACACACACAATTATCGGGTAGTGCCTATATCAGTACCATCAGCGATGAATGTCTGGCTAACTCTCGAAGTTGGTCAAGCGCAATACAACAAACGGTTTTTGTCGTTAACGACGGTACGCAAAACTATCCGTGTATTGCCCAAGATGGCTATATACATGGAGATATTTTGACCCTACGCGGTGTAAAACACGAATTACCCACCGCGTTCAATGCCAACCACTTGTACGTTAAAACCAATGGCGTCCAGTCTCGTTTTTACTTTGGTAAAGATAGTGCGCTAAGCAGTAACACGCTTAACTCAGGCACTCAACATCAAGTATTTACCCACAGTTATTATATTGGTGACAGCAACCAGTTATGTCATGGCCTACCTATCCCCTCATTGTTTTGGCAAACCGTTAAGCAAGGGCTACCGACACCAGAAGAGCTATTACGCGGTGTTGAACATTTACAAGTAACACTGGGGCTCGATCTAGATGGAGATATGATTATTGACAACTACCAAGTCGCCGACAGTAATACCAATTGGCCGGCTGTTAGATCAATAGAGGTAGAATTGCTGGTGCGCTCATTGTGCCGAGATCGAGAACATGTCGACAAGCAAAGTTATCTCATTGGCAACGCAGTTTACAGCGTCAACGACAATTTTTACCGACAGCGCTTCAAAAAAACGTTCTTATTGTACTAAATGGACGGCGGCAAATCACTTAGCGACACGCCATTAAGCGAATTAACCCGCACCCTAGAAACGCTATTGGCAGAGATCAACAATGACGTATTAGCAAACGACACAGAAATGCAGTCTAGTGTCACGAATACACATGTTTATCACGGAGAGAAAAAAATGCCAACCGCCGCCATCAACCACCCGCGAGGCTCTGTATTAATTTTTGTCTTGATATTATTGGTTATCGTGTTATTTGTCGCCAACGCCATTTATAAAACGGGGCTAAATCAAAGTGCGCAGCTTAAGTCTTTTTTCAATCAGCAGCGTGCTCATGCCAATAGCGAAGCGTTATATCGCTACGGAAAAAACAAGCTACAACAATACATAGCAAACGGCAATGACCTCACCGCTATACAAGGCTTTTATCGCGGTATTGATAATTCATTAACACTTGACCTAGTAGATTGGCAAACTGGTGAGCGAGTATCAGATAACTCAGAAATCGTTGCCGTGTACTTAGGTAAAAGTGACAACAACATCAGCGGCGGCAGTAATTCAGCTACATCGTTACCCAGACATCACTTATTTCACCTGTTTACCCGAACCAAAGTGAATAATGATGCCCATTTTCAACAGGTACACCTCATCGCGATTGAGGTGGTGGCCAATAATGCCCCATAAGCGGCAACTCCTGTCAACTAGGCGAGATACGAATTATCTACTCAGTATGTGATATGACACATCAAAAGCAAAGGAAATCAGGCGATGACAACGTTAATAACAGTGCGTACAAAAGCGGGATTTACTTTAATTGAGTTACTCATCACCCTCGCTATCGTCGCCATTATGGCGGTGATCAGTGTTAATTATTATCAGTCTTGGATATTGAAAATACATCGCAATGATGCGCGACAAAGCTTAATAGAATTGGCGATAAAGCAAATGCAATTTTTTGCTGACCACGGCTATTATCACCAGGATTTACAAGTATTTGCTGACACTGATTGGCCAATTACCAGTCTTAGCTTTGCTCAACACTACAGCTTAACAGTGACGGTAAAAACCTTTGCTAAGCACTCCGTGGATAAATTTGTGATAACGGCACGCGCCCGGGGGCAACAGCTGCGCGATACACAGTGTGCCGTATTTGTGATTGATCACGTGCAACAATTACAAGCATTTGATCACTTAGGCCAAATAAACACGCACTGCTTATAAGAGCCGCAAAGTGCAATAGCCCCCCAGGGCGTGTTGAGTTTTGTTTAGATGTTCTACAATGAGCTACTTGGGCTGAGACGAAAGTCGTTTGACTCGGCGTTAAAACTGATGAATTTAGGCGACGAAACAACATCATTTGTGCCTTTATTTAAACGATTTCGTCGCTCAGTAGAAATATTAAACAAAGAGTAATGCGCCCTAACACTGTACATCAACCCCATTGGCATCCTCGTGAATGCCATCACCGTTACTATCTTTAGAGACACGTATACGCCCTGAACGGGTAATAATCAGCGCTCTGTTATAGTGTTGAGACTCGCCTTTTACACATAAGCGCAATGTACCGTTTTGGTACCAAGTAAAACCATTATGCTGATATTGCACGTAATTTCTGTTTTGAAAGGCTCGCCAAGTCAATCGTATTTTATCTGAACTAGGCGTGATGCGGTACAGGATGTGCTCGTTAGTCGAGACTTGCTTATTGCCGTCACTGTCGCTAAATACGATTGCCCCTTGATGCCAAAATTTAGCGCAGCTTTTTCCGTCTATACTCGGACACAAAGTGACGATAGACGACAGCGAAATGGCTGATTGACGGGCAAACGAAAACGCTTGCTGCCAACGAGTAGTTTCAGCTGTGACTACGCTCTTTAACCACATTTGTTTGAAGCTTGGCAAGGCAAATGTGGATAGTATAGCGATAATAGTAATCACCACTAATAATTCAATTAAGGTTACGCCGCGCTGGCGAAACCAACTTCGTGTAGGTAATGATTTAGCCGTAACAAAGCGAACGCAATCAGCTATCGCGAGAATACACAGCACGAGACAAGCGCTGACAGATAAAAATAATGAGTACATCGATTCTACATCCTTGTATTGTTGATATCTCTATTACAAGCGGTGACCAGCGGTACAACCGCTCGAGTGCTAAAAGCACCCGTTGCTATTTCCACATCCAAATTATAGAACTCAGAACAGCGAAAGTGACTGTGACTCCAATTTAACCTTAGCGTTGTTGGTTTTACGTTGTTATTAGCCATAAAAAAAAAGCTCGCTAATGCGAGCTTTTCAGTGCGGTACAAGCAATACGTGAAGCGAGTTACTTGAGCTCTGCCGGTACGGCAAATACCGTGGTTTCTTCTCTACCTGGGTTTTCGATAACCACTCGACCGCCCAAAGCCTTGAGGCGATCAACAACTTCTGTTACCAATACCTCAGGTGCCGATGCCCCAGCCGTTACACCAACAGAGTCAATTTGCTCAAGCCACTGCTGTTCGATATCGGTTGCGCCATCAATCAAGTAAGCCGTTGTACCCATTTTATCGGCTAGCTCGCGCAAGCGATTTGAGTTGGAGCTGTTTTTGGCGCCAACCACAAGCAATAGCTGTACTTTTTGGGCGATAGAGCGCACGGCATCTTGTCGGTTTTGTGTCGCATAACAAATGTCGTCTTTGCGCGGACCTTCAATATTTGGAAACTTCGCGCGCAATGCGTCAACGACCTGAGCGGTATCGTCAACCGATAAGGTGGTTTGCGAGCAGTAAAACAGAACGTCGGGGTTCTTTACTTGCAATGCGTCAACATCGGCAACCGATTCGACCAAATAAATACCGCCTTGTTCAGACTCATACTGGCCCATCGTCCCTTCTACTTCAGGGTGACCGGCGTGACCGATGAGAACACACTCGTGATTTTTACGCGAAGCACGGGTTACTTCCATGTGTACTTTTGTCACCAATGGACACGTTGCATCAAATACTTTTAAGCCTCGGTCTTTGGCTTCTTGACGGACCTTTTTCGACACGCCATGAGCCGAAAATATCACAGTGCTGTCGTCCGGTACTTCAGATAATTGATCAACAAAAACTGCACCGCGCTGCTTAAGGCCATTGACCACAAACTTATTGTGCACAACTTCGTGACGCACATAAATTGGCGCGCCAAAAATATCCAATGCGCGATCAACAATACTGATTGCTCGATCTACACCGGCGCAAAAACCTCTCGGATTAGCTAAAACAATTTCCATAGCTTGTGCCCTTTATAATATTTCAACCACTTCAACCGCGAAGTTAATCGTTTGCCCCGCCAAAGGGTGATTAAAGTCGACAGTAACAGCGAGGTCATTAACTTCTCGAATAACGCCCGGAATTTCGCCACCAGGAGCGGTAAAGGTCATAATCGCGCCTACTTCCGGTAGCGTTTCAGCGGTAAATCGCTGGCGGTCAACATAGTGAATATTTTCGGGGTTTACCTCACCAAATGCATCTTTTGCTTCTAGGGTAAACTCTTTCTCATCGCCTTGCTTCAAACCGAGCAATTGCTGCTCAAATGCCGGTGAGATACTGCTGTCACCTAAATTGACGCGGGCAGGTTTGTTGTTCACTTTGGTGCTGTCAGCGGCAGAGCCATCTGACAAGGTCATGGTGATATGCATTAACAAACTGCTGTTTTCTGAAACGGTTACTTCACTCATAAAATACTACTCTTGAGACTGGGCATTAAGCGTTGTTTTATCATCACTGGTAAAGGCGTCGAAAATCATCAGCGCAGCACCAACAAAGATCGCTGAATCAGCAACGTTGAACGCTGGCCAATGGTAATTTCCTAGGTAAAAGTCTAGAAAATCGATAACATAGCCAAACATCAAGCGATCAATAAGATTACCCAATGCACCACTTAAAATGAGCGCAAAGGCAATACTGATCAGCTTTTGCTGTTTCGGGGTTTTCGCCATCCAAACCACCAACAACACACTCATCAGCGCCGCTATCGCTGAAAAAAACCAACGCTGCCAGCCACCTTGGTCAGCTAAAAAGCTAAATGCAGCGCCGGTGTTGTGTACATAGGTCAAATTAAAAAACGGCATGACGGCGATACTTTGTCGATAATCCATGGTTGCCACCACCAATTGCTTGGTGGCTTGATCAACAATAAGCATCAACAGCGCTAGCCACAGCCAGCGCAACCCTGTTTGTTTAAAAATATGTGCCATCAGACTACTTCTTCGTTACTCGTTAACTTATGCAAATTGACGTGTTTCGCCATCGCCTTCAATGTTGGTGATACAGCGACCGCAAAGCTCTGCGTGTTCTGTATGGGTACCCACATCATCGGTGTAGTGCCAACAACGCTCACACTTGTGGCCTGTTGATTTAGTCACCCCAACAGACAACCCATCAATGGCGCTTTGGTAGGCACTTTGCGGCGCCGCTTCAACAACGACATTGACCGATGACGTTATTAACACAAAACGCAACTCTTGCTGCAAGTGGTTAAGCTTAGCGGCGAGTTCGTCGGTCGCGTATAAGGTTACGTCAGCTTGTAGTGTCGCACCAATAACCTCATCGCGTCGAGCTTGTTCAAGCGCTTTGTTGACTTCAGTACGCACGGCTAAAATATCAGTCCAATACGCATCGTTTAATTCAACAGACTCGTCAAGCTCTTTTAAACCGTCAAACCAAACACCGGTAAATACAAACTCATCGCGTTCGCCTGGTAGCGCTGACCAAATTTCTTGCGCGGTGAATGAGGTGATCGGAGCCATCCAACGCACCATCGCTTCGGCAATTAAGAACAACGCGGATTGACACGAACGACGCGCAACTGAATCTTCTTTTGCAGTGTACTGTCTATCTTTAATGATATCTAAATAGAAACCGCCAAGCTCGGTTGTACAGAAGTTCATTAACTTTTGTACTACGGCGTGGAATTCATAATTGTCGTAGGCATCAATAATATCTTTTTGCAAGCTAGCTGCTTTGGCCACAATCCAGCGATCAAGGGCAACCATATCGTCTAAGGCAACCATGTGTTTGTTCGGCTCAAAACCATTCATGTTGGCCAACAAGAAACGCGACGTGTTGCGAATTCGACGATAAGCATCAGCCTGACGCTTAAATATTTCATCAGATACGGTAATTTCTTGGGTGTAGTTCACAGATGCCACCCACAAACGCAAAATATCTGCGCCCATTTTATTGGTCACTTCGCTTGGCGTAACAACATTGCCCAACGATTTAGACATTTTATGCCCGTTTACATCAACGGTAAAACCGTGTGTCAGTACTTCACTGTAAGGTGCTTTGCCGTTCATCGCTACCGATGACATCATCGACGACATAAACCAACCTCGGTGTTGGTCGCTGCCCTCTAAATACAAATCAGCGCGTTTGTCAAACTCTTCACGTGCGTCAACTACAGAGTAATGAGATACACCAGAGTCGAACCACACATCAAGTGTGTCGGTCACTTTCACGTACTCTGTTGCATCATCGCCGATTAACTGCTCTGGCTCTAAGTCAAACCACGCCTGAATACCTTGCTGTTCAACTAGTTGGGCGACCTTTTCAATTAGTTCAACCGAATCAGGGTGCAACGCTCCCGTATCTTTGTGCACAAATAAAGCAATTGGTACACCCCAGGTGCGTTGGCGAGAAATACACCAATCAGGACGACCTTCGACCATTTTCTCAATGCGGCTTTGTCCCCAATCAGGGATCCATTTGGTGTTAGCGATTTCTTTCAACGAGTCATTGCGCAAGTTGTTTTTGTCCATGCTGATAAACCACTGAGGTGTCGCACGGAAAATAATCGGCGTTTTGTGACGCCAGCAATGCGGGTATGAATGCTCATACGCGTGGTGATGCACTAATGCGCCGTTTTGTTTTAACACTTCAACGACATTGTCATTTGCTTTGAATACGTGTTGACCGGCAAATAATGGCGTGTCCGCTAAGTACACCCCGTTTGCGCCCACTGGATTAGCAACTTCTAACTCGTAGTTACGACCAACGTTAAAATCGTCAACACCGTGGCCTGGCGCGGTGTGAACACAGCCCGTACCAGAGTCAGTGGTAACGTGGTCACCTAAAATAACCGGCACGGTCATATCGTAAAACGGGTGTTGAACACGTACATTTTCCAAATCGCGGCCCTGGCAAAAACCCAGTGCATGGTATTTTTCAAAACCAAAGCGATCCATACAGTCTTTGACCAAATCAGTGGCTAACACAAAGCGCTTTGGCCCCTGCTCGGTAGAAACCTGCACTAAGCTGTATTGCAATTCAGGGTGAACCGAAACAGCGCGGTTAGCCGGTAACGTCCAAGGCGTGGTGGTCCAAATAACGATGCCTATTTGACCTTCACCTTTGTGACCATCCGGGTGATCAAATAAATCGGCAACGCTATCGTCGGCGTTAAATTTGACATCGATCGCCGGAGACACTTTATCTTTGTATTCAACTTCGGCTTCAGCCAATGCCGAACCACAGTCAGTACACCAATGTACTGGTTTAAAGCCTTGGTGGAGGTGCCCGTTTTCGGTAATTTTACCCAGTGCGCGGATGATGTTTGCTTCAGTGGCAAAGTCCATCGTTAGATACGGCTTATCCCAATCAGCAAAAACCCCTAAACGCTTAAAGTCTTCTCGCTGACCGTCAACTTGCGTCATCGCATAGTCGCGACATTTTTGACGAAACTGAGCGGCATCAAGCTTCTTGCCGGGCTTGCCCCATTTTTTTTCCACTACGAGCTCAATCGGTAAACCGTGACAATCCCAACCTGGTACATAAGGCGAGTTAAAGTCAGACAGCGTTTTCGCTTTGACTATCACGTCTTTTAAAATCTTATTTACTGCGTGACCTAAGTGAATATTGCCGTTTGCGTACGGAGGGCCGTCATGCAGAATAAATGACTTTTTACCTTTTTTCGCCGCGCGAATTTGACCGTAAAGATCTTTATCAGCCCACTCTTTTAACATTTTAGGCTCGCGTTGCGGCAAGTTACCACGCATCGGGAACTCGGTATCTGGAAGATTTAAAGTATGTTTATAATCACTCATTAAATATTTATCCGTCGCTATCAATTAGTTACGTGCATTGTTCAGTATTAGCCAAGCTGTTGGCAATATTGACGCGCTTGTTCTGCATCTCGGCTGATTTGTGCGGTTAATTCGCTGATTGAAGCAAAACGCTGTTCATCGCGCAGTTTGTGTAATAACACCACTTCAATCTGCTTACCGTATAAATCGCCTTTAAAATCAAAAATGTGCACTTCCAACTGTTGTCGGGTGCCCCTTACTGTTGGTCTCGAACCAATATTGGCGATGCCAAAAAATGACAAACCGTCTAAGTGGGTTTGTACTATATAAACGCCGCGAATCGGCGATACGCAGCGCTTTAGTAATACATTTGCTGTGGGAAAGCCCAAATGGCGTCCCTGTTTATCACCGTGTACAACACGCCCTCGGATGCTGTATTTACGACCGAGCATGGTTTGTGCTTCGGCCAAATCGTCTTGTTGAAGTGCCTTTCTAATTTCAGTGCTCGAAATACGACACTGATCCAGCTTAAAACTCTTGGTATCGGTAACGCCAAAACCAAAAGTTTGGCCAGCACGTTGTAACATTGAAAAATCACCCAAGCGATTTTTGCCAAAGCGAAAATCATCGCCAATGATCAAGTGCTTAACACCGAGCTTTTGAACCAGTAATTGTTCTACAAATTGCTCAGGTGATTGGGCGGCAAAAGCAAAGTTAAAGTTGACGCAAATAAGACGTTTTACGCCAAGCTCTTTGAGTAAAGAATACTTGTCGCGCAAGCGGCTTAAACGCGCTGGCGCTGACTGTGGGTTAAACAGCTCTTGCGGTTGAGGTTCAAATACCATAACGGCCGGCATCAGGTTCATTTCTTTTGCTTTTGCAACCAAAGCCTTAATCACGCGCTGATGACCTAGGTGAACGCCATCAAAATTGCCTATGGTTAGCACACAGCCATTGTGCGCATCGCGAATATTATGGATACCTCTAACCAATTGCATTTAAATAAGAACCCTACCTCAATTGTTTACTTGCTTTGCATAGAGCAACGCATTACAAGCCACATCATACGTTGATAAAACCAGCGAATTATATCTTAGTGTGGCGCAATAATCAGCATCTAAACGCAAGTTTGTATATTTTTTAAAGTTTTATCTGAAAATTTACGATTGATGAGCAATGTGCAACGGTTTGTGTTGCAACTTTGACATCAATATCCAGATTGCATAAGCGAGTGCGTTAATCGCGGTGACGAGTCGACAGGTCGCCGCGTTGTGACTAACGCATTGCTAATTTACACCTTATCGGTAAAGTGCTTAACTCTTACTCCAAGCAGCAACGCTAGAGCAAAATAGCTCATTGCACCAACACCAATAAGTATGGCTAAGCGCGATACTTTTTCGAACAAACTAAAAGTGAGCCATTGATTAAAGCTCGGTGACAGCCAGTAAAGCAGTAACGCCATTGCCAATGCACTGGCCACCAATTTAGCCATCACGATAAAGGTGTGTTTATCCAATCGATAAATATTGGCTTTCACTAAACCGATGTAAAGCAATGTGGCATTAACCGTCGCCGATATAGCGGTGGCGATAGCGAGTCCCACATAACCAAACAGCGGTGCGAGAATAAGGTTAAATACCATGTTCACCACCATCGCTATGATGCCGATTTTAACCGGTGTCGTGGTGTCTTGTCGGGCGTAATAGCCCGGGGCGAGTATTTTGATAAACATAAAGCTCACCAAGCCACTCATATAAGCAAATAACGCATACGATACTTGTTGGACATCGTGTTGACTGAATTCGCCACGCATAAAAAGTACCATGATAACCGGTTGGGCCAATACGATTAAGCCCGCCATGGCCGGCCAACCCAATAAGCTAACAACTTTTAGCGCCCAACCCAACGTTGCCGCAAACTGCGCCTTGTTCTGTCCTGCATGTAAACGCGATAAACTCGGTAAGATAATCGTTGCAATAGCAATGCCAAATAGCCCCAAAGGAAACTCTAACAAACGATCGGCGTAGTAAAGCCAACTAATTGAACCGGTAATTAAAAAGCTGGCAATTAAGGTATCAAGCAATAAATTAATTTGCGTAACCGATACGCCAAATAGTGCAGGAATGATCAGCTTGCGTATTTTTTGAACCCCGCGATCGCGCCATCCCCATTGCGGTTTTACCAGCACGCCCGCTTTGTAAAGGAAGGGTAATTGAAATAAAAACTGGCTCAAACCGCCAAAGAATACCCCCCACGCTAACGCATAGGCCGGTTGTTCAAATAGATCAGAGCCATATATCGCCGCTAAAATAATACACACATTGAGTAGCACCGGGGTGAAGGCGGCTGCGGAAAACTTGCCAAGGGTATTTAAAATAGAGCCCGCTAAGGCGGTAAGCGAAATAAACCACAAATAGGGAAAGGTAATCACCAATAGACTTGAGGCAAGATCAAACTTAGCGGCATTGGCGCCGTCGTTAAGCCAATCGAGGAACCAGCCAAAACCAAACAACGCAACCATCAGCGGCGATGCAATCATACCAAATGCGGTAACCAAGGTCACAATGACGCCTAACGTACCACTGACCTTAGCGATTAACTGTCGACTTGTTTGACTATTGTTCTCATCATCGAGGTGCTGATACTCCGACAAGACGGGAACGAACGCCTGTGCAAAGGCTCCTTCAGCAAATAGGCGACGCAAGAAATTAGGAATTTTATTGGCAAAAAAGAATACATCCGCACCCGCACTGGTACCGATCTTATCAGCGATAACCACATCCCGTACCAATCCCAGTACTCGAGATAGTAAGGTCATAAAGCTGACGACTAAGCCTGATTTGAGCAAGCGCTTGGCCAAAATTACTGCTCCTTTGTTATTGTTTTGATTATTTTCGTAACCAAGCCCAGTAAACTTTCGATTCAAGGGCGATTTGTGTTACTATCATAGCCTTTGCGGGGCTGCGTTAAAACCGCTATTTAAAGCCAATAAGTAGTTAATGTCTATTATGCTGATAAAATATTTGACATGAGCAGAAAAAACAGGCATATTTCGCATCCTTAAATTATGGCTATATTTATTTAAATTTTAGGAGTTCATCTTGGCTAACTCTAAGACTGCTAAGAAGCGCGCTATCCAATCTGAAAAGCGTCGCCAACACAATGCTTCACGTCGCTCTATGATGCGTACTTACGTGAAAAAAGTTATCGCTGCTATCGAAGCTGGTGATAAAGAAGTTGCTGCAAAAGAATTAGCAGCTGCTACCCCAATTTTAGACCGTTACGCAAGTAAAGGTTTAATCCACAAAAACAAAGCTGCTCGTGCTAAGAGCCGCTTAAATGCAAAAATCAAAGCGCTTTAATTATAAAGTTGCCTCGATAAGTTTTTGCAAAAACGTTTTTGAGAAATACCGCCTTAGGGCGGTATTTTTTTATCTGTCATATCCCATCGCTGAACACTGTCTGTCGCCTCACATTAACTAGCGATACGGCATTAAAAATTGCATTACCTTGCAATGTTACGAACTTTTAACACTGCTATCGGACGATGATGACCACCGCGCCCTCATGATTAAAACCTCATCAAAAAACAATCTCTTAGACTCTTTTAATCAAGCATACCTGTGAGTGCGGTTAACTGCCCTAGGGCGTGTAAACGTCTTTAACTACACCTAACAACATCAGCTCTACAACAAGTTAACAATTATTTTGTGTCGCTTTTTTTTACATCAGCAAGCACGGCATTATCGACATCAATGCAAAAAACCTCGCTAGCACATTAAAAACGTCACCTGCAAAATACTGGCATGAATAGTGCTTAAATTAACCCAGTAGAAAATAGTGAATAAATAACAACACCTTGGAGCTTTCATGCATTACAAAAAATACCTATTGTTCGCATTAGTACTGTTGCTGTGGCAACCGTTTGGCGTTAAGGCCGCTTATATCTCTTGCGCTGAGCAGTTTGGCTCAGGGTTGGGTGATGCAATCGAAAGCGCCGTGTCAAACAGCAGTGGTTGCGATGTTGGTGAGTCCAACAATGATAAGATTAAATCTGAGTTATACGTCAATAAACATCAAATGTTTGGCTATAGCGACTGGCAGCTTATCGAAAAATACGATCATTTGGATGATGGTCAGATGGGTGAGTTAACATTTGGTGATATGGACGGCTATGAAATCATGGTTGTTTTAAAAGGCTCAAATTCAAAAGATACCCAGTCATCGAGTTACGTGGGCTTTTTAATCGATTTAAGCAGTGCGTTTGACGATGAATCAAGTATGTACTCAATCAGTTGGGAAAGTGTGTTTTACAAAGGCGATTTTAGCGACGGCAAACGCCAAGACGTATCACATATCACCTTGTACAAACGCTATGTTGGTAACACACCCTGTCAAGGTACAAGGTGTCCGGACCCTAGAGATGTACCTGAACCAAGCACGCTGTTAATTTTACTCAGTGGTGTTGCTGGCTTGCTGCTGCGTCGCCAAAGAAATTAGCGCCAATAACAAGCGCTTTTATTAGCTTGTTGCAATATCCAACAACGCACTTGGTGAATTGCAAATAAGTTACCTTTCCAAAAAAAGCAAGGTGAATAGCTCAGCTATTCACCTTTTATTTGTAGCCTTTTATTTCTAATGCGGTTGATGCTCCGCAACGAACGACTGACGGCAGATTTAACGACTTACACAGAGAACGGGTACTGAATGGGATCGTGATGCTGATAGCCTGTTACTTTAAAGTCATCAGCGGTTACCCACTTTTCAATATCCTCAAGCGATTTAATGTCTGGGTTAATTTCTAATTGCGGCGCAGGAAAAGGCTTGCGCTTTAATTGCACATTTTGCATTAAATCTAACTGGTCTTCGTAAATGTGAGCGTTGACAATTTTGTGATACGCCGTGCCCGCTTTGTGACCGGTGATTTGCGCTATTAAAGCTAAAAAGGTGAATACCTGAATTTGATTGAAATTGAGTCCCAGAGGTACATCACAAGAGCGTTGAAAACTGGTCAAATAAAGGGTATCCCCGAGCAGTGAGAAATTATGGGTGTGCATACACGGACGCAAACAGCCCATGTGAAATTCACCTGGGTTGTAAAACGAGATAATCTCACCGCGATCGTCAATGCCGTCTTTTAGGTTGTCTACCACCTTTTTTAACTGATCGATGGTGCCACCGTCAGGCTTTTTCCACGCCCGCCCTTGAACGCCGTAAACGCGTCCCATATCGTCTTCGCCTTTGCGGTATGGATTGTTTAACCAAGCGCTGTTTTCATTGGCATTGGCATCCCAAGTTTTGGTACCTAAGGCGCGAAAGTCGGCAGCATTATCGTAGCCTTTAATATAACCGAGCAACTCAGCAATAGCTGCTTTGTAAAAACTCTTGCGAGTGGTAATTAACGGAAATTGATTATTGGCTACGTCGTACTCTAAATCGGCATTAATCACGGTTAAACAACGTTTACCGGTGCGTTTGTTGTCTACCCAAACGCCTTCATCGATAATGCGCTGACAAAGTTGTAGATACTGGTTCATTAACACGCTCCCTTTGTTGACTTGTTAGTGTGTACTGCGGTCGGATGATTCAATCCCCAAACGATTAGGCCAACACCGATAATTATCATTGGCAGCGAGAGTATTTGTCCCATCGACACGAAGCTAAAGATAAATCCTAAATGGGCATCTGGCTCGCGGAAAAATTCTACAATAAAGCGGAATAATCCGTAACCAGCTAAAAACGTACCGCTGGCAACGCCGCGCGCTTTAACGTACTTACTGACCAAATAGACCATGAAAAACAACACCACACCTTCGAGGAAAAACTCGTATAGTTGCGATGGGTGTCTGGCGAGACCGAGCGGATCGGTGGGAAATACCATCGCCCAGCTGACGTCAGTTTCACGCCCCCAAAGTTCGGCATTGATAAAATTGCCAATGCGACCAGCGCCTAGGCCAAACGGCACCAAAGGGGCAACAAAGTCGCCAACATCTAAAAAGCGCTTGTTTTCTTTGCGGGCAAAGACAAACAGAGCAGTAATAACACCAAGTAACCCACCGTGAAACGACATGCCTCCGGTCCATATTTTAAATAAGTACAGGGGATCGGCGAGGAAGTAATCAAAATTATAAAATAAAACGTAACCTACACGGCCGCCGATAATCACCCCTAAAAAACCATAAAACAGTAAATCACTGACTTGTTCTCTGGTCCAAATACCATTGGATTTATCGGCGGCTTTGTTGGCGTAAACCAACGCAAAGACAAAACCAATTAAGTACATTAATCCGTACCAGCGCAAGGCAACCGGACCGATGGAAAATATAATGGGATCAATTTGCGGAAATTGAATTGCTGCTAATGTCATAGACTTTCCGTTTTAAAACATCATTCTTATTGCCACGATAATTAAGAAGGCGGCAAACACTTTTTTTATTGTTTTTACTGGTAGGCGACTTGCTAATTTCACCCCGTAACGCGCTAATATTGTTGACGTTGAGGTAATACCAAGCACGGCAGGCCAATAAATGTAGCCCAAACTCCACTCGGGTAAATTTGGGTTATCAAGTCCTGCTATCATAAACGCCATTGTGCCAAAAAGCGATACTATCATGCCACATGCGGTAGATATACCAATCGCATGTAGCAAATTCATACCACAATAGGTTAAATACGGCACCAAAATAGCGCCGCCACTGATGCCCATCAAGCTGGCAATGACACCGGCAAACGCAGATGTAGACTTCAACGCCCGATCAGAGGGTAAATCGCGTTGTGATACTCGCCGAATCGAAAATAACATATAAGTCGCTAACATGATCACAAAGGTGGCAAATATTGCTTTTAACTGTTTTGCCGATAGTAAGTCGGCGAGATTTGCGCCTATAACGGCGCCTATTGCCACATACAGCATCAGCTTCTTGGCAATTTTCCACGGTATGTTGCCGAGCTTATGGTGATTAAATGCCGCCATGGACGAGGTGATTACAATAGATGCCAGTGAAGAGGCCAGAGCAATGGGCATGACAATATCTTTGGCAACACCAAATTTGGGTAGTAAAAATGCGAGCGCAGGCACAATGATCAAGCCACCACCTATGCCGAGTAAACCGGCGAGGAAGCCGACGAGCGTGCCTATAAACATACAAACTAAAAAGACTGAGAGAAACATGACCTTGTATAACTATCGCGAGATTGGCAAAGAGTATGGCACTCTTGTGTCAATCAACTTGGTTACCGACAAATACCGCACTGCTATGTTAACCATAGTCGGCAAATTATTTACCTGCACGAACAAAACCACCTAACCCTAATAATTCGAGTTGGGCATTGAGGTACGTATGCACATCGTGAGCATTTTGCAGCGCCAAACACTGGGCTAATATGTGTTGTGATTGGTGATAATTAACATTGCGGATTAACCACTTAATTTTAATCACGCTGTGCGAACTCATGCTGAGTTTATCGTAGCCCATGGCCATGAGCAGTAATGCTCCACCTGGTTCACTGGCCAACTCGCCGCACAAGCTGAGCTCTATTTGACTCTGTTGCGCCTGATCAGCAATCATTTTCAGCGCTCGCAGTACGGCAGGGTGATACGCATCATAAAGCGCTGCAACGCGCACATTGTTGCGATCAACAGCCAGTAAATACTGCGTGAGATCGTTACTGCCGACACTAAAGAAGTCAACTTTTTCAGCGAGTTCGCCAAGCTGAAAAATCAGTGATGGCACTTCGATCATGATACCGATTTTAGGCTTTTCAATTTCCTGTTGAGTTTCATTAGCCACCTCGAAATAGGCCTGATTTATCAACCTAATAGCATCATCCACTTCGCTTAATCTAGACACCATCGGCAGCATGATTTCGAGATTGCCGATGCCAATATTTGCTTTTAGCATCGCCCTGACTTGTACGAGAAATATTTCAGGGTGATCTAACGTGATGCGGATGCCGCGCCATCCCAAAAACGGATTGTCTTCGCTTATGGGAAAATACGACAGCGCTTTATCGCCGCCGACGTCAAGTGTACGCATAACCACCGACTGGCGTGGAAACAATTGCAACACGCGTTTATACCAGTCTATTTGTTCGTGCTCAGAGGGAAAACAGGCGCGTTCCATAAACGGCACTTCTGTGCGATACAAGCCAATACCCGATGCACCATTTTTGATTGATTCGTTAAATTGCGAACTCAGTCCCGCATTTAACAATACCTGTACCGTCCGACCGTCTAACGTCACTGCCGGTAAATGCGCATCTTTGGCAATTAATTGCTGTAGCTCGGACTCTTCCTTGACCAACAGTTGGTATTCTTTGAGTGTTGCGACATCGGGTGAGAGATAAATTTGTCCTGAATAACCATCGATAATCGCTTGTTTGTCAATAAATAGCGACAGCGGGACATCACCTACGGCAACAATCGCCGGTATGCCTAAGGCCCTTGCGAGAATAACCGCATGCGAGTTCGTTGAACCTTTTAAGGAGATTATCGCTTTAACGCCTTTGTTTTGCGTTTGCGCCAATAATGATACGGTTACCTCGTCAGCAACAAGAATGCTGCCTGTAGGAACGGGTTCAGTGACTTGGTTTTGTTGTTGTAAATGAAACAGTACCCGATTACCTAAGTCTTTAATATCGGTAGCGCGCTCTTGGATATAAGCATCTTCTACCGCCTCAAATTGCAGCACGTACTGCTCAATCACTAACTTAAGCGCACTTTGGGCTGACCAGCCCTGCTCTATTTTGGCGAAAATCTCATCACTTAAACTGGCGCTTTCAAGCAAGTGTCGATACATCTCAAATATATCAAGCGTGTCGTCGGCAATGACCCCGCGCATCCGCTCGCTCATTTGCAATAAATCTTGCTTGGTTTTTGCCACCGCTCGGCTCAGCAGCTTAGCTTGTTTACCGGCGTTGTCTGTTTTTACTAAGTTAACGCCCGCTAAAGATGCTTCAGGGTAACTTACGTATAACGGCCCAATAACCAAACCAGGTGATGCCGGAACCCCTTGAATAATTTGTCGGTTTTGTTGGTTTTTGTTGCGACTTAAGACTTCTTTACTTTCAATATTGGCAATAACGACCGCGAGCTGAGCGGCCAATGTCACTAAAAACGCTTCTTCGGTTTCATTAAATTGACGTGCTTTGCGTTGCTGTACAGAAATAACCCCTAACACTTTGCGCTGATGAATGATGGGCGTGCCCAAAAAGGCATTGAGGTCGTCTTCTTGTACTTCTGGTGCGTACTTAAAACGCGGATGAGAACGTGCATTGGCCACGTTTATCGGTTCTTCGCGTTGCCCCACTAAGCCAACCAGCCCCTCTGAAAATTCAATGGTGGTGCGCCCTAGAGACGCTTTGGCTAAACCGTCTGAGGCCATTAACACAAAGTGCTGTTTCTGGTAGTCGACTAAGTAAATTGAACAACAGTCAGTGTTCATTGCTCGCTTGACGTCACTCACCATATTATCTAACGCCGCATCTAGCTCTGGCTGCTGTGAAAATGACAAAACTATGCGGCGTAAGGTGGTTAACATACTATCTCTTGTTGATTGGTGTCGTACAGCGATACGGTACGGTCGTAGCGAGTTGTTTTCATCCGTTTTGCGACTAAGTATAAACTATTTTAGTTGTTATTTAAAATCAGCAACTTAACTGTATCGAGCATGAGTTGTATAGTAATGATAAAGAAAAAACCACGACAAGCGTGGTTTTTGTTGTGAAGGCAAAGTAACTACATTTTAACTTTTGGCTTTACGACGTCGATGGTTGCGGCGTGAGTGATTCGTTTTTTTCACTTTACTGTTGGGTACGTCGACCCCAGTAAATTGTCCTTTTGGCAAAGCCATGGGAATAAACTCTTTCATCACCCGACGATACACATCGCGTTTAAATGATACCACTTGTCGTACTGGATACCAGTAACTAACCCATCGCCAATCATCAAACTCAGGGTGTGATGAATGCAATAAGTTAACATCCTCATCAGCGCAGGTGAGCTTTAACAAGAACCATTTTTGTTTTTGTCCGATACAAACAGGGTTGCTGTCGTGACGGATCAAGCGTTTGGGCAATCGATATTTTAACCAGTGTTTAGAGGTAGCGACCACTTCGACTTGGTGAGGCTTTAAACCTACTTCTTCATACAATTCCCGATACATGGTTTGTTCAGCTGTTTCACCCTCGTCGACACCGCCTTGCGGAAACTGCCACGAGTGCTGATTATAGCGTCTGGCCCAAAAAACCTGGCCTTTACCATTTGTAATTACTATGCCAACATTGGCGCGATAGCCGTCGGCATCAATCACAAGAACTCCCGTTCAAACGTTGCTGTTAAAATTGATTGTTCCACAAAGTTGTCGTTTGAGCAAATAATCACACAAAGAATTTATATTTTTTGTCAATCGCGACATAATAGCGAACAATACTCGCTTAAATAACAAAACAGGCTTTATGACTCGTATTCCCACTAGTGAGCAGCAATTACTTAAAAACGCCGATGCTATTGCCGGTAGTAGCTTGGGCGAACTCGCTGAACAACACGGCATTGCGGTGCCTGATAATCTAAACCGGGAAAAAGGCTGGATTGGGTTATTACTGGAAACTGTGTTGGGCGCTCATGCCGGTTCATTGCCATTACCCGACTTTCCCGATTTGGGTATTGAATTAAAAACCCTGCCCATTAACGCTAGCGGAAAACCACTGGAAACCACTTTTGTCTGCGTCGCCCCTCTCACCGGCTTTGTTGGCGAAACCTGGCAAAGTAGCCACGTGTGCAACAAATTAAAAAAAGTGCTGTGGGTACCAATAATATCGGAACGTCACATTCCTATTCGAGAGCGCATTGTCTGTACACCGTTTTTATGGCAACCAAATGCCGAGGAAGATCTGTTGTTGTCACAAGATTGGCAAGAACTGACCGATATGATTGCCATGGGCGAAGTAGAAAAAATTAACGCCAGAGTCGGTCAAGTCATGCAACTGAGGCCCAAAGCCGCCAACTCAAAAGCGAAAACCCAAGCATTTGATAAGCACGGCAAACCGTTTATGACCTTGCCGCGCGGTTTTTACTTAAAAATTCCATTTACTCATCAAATTTTGTTAAATCATTTGCGGGTAAACTAGCCCGTTCAAATCAAACCAGCTTAACCGACTAAATCATATAGTTTTTTAGAGGTTATAAACTTGTATTTCTTGAAAAAGCTCCGCGGATTTTCCTGGATTCACCGTAACACCGTTCGTGTTCGCAGCTTCAAGACAAACAAATTCGTTTTCTCCTAGTTGATGAATATCGTCCATTGATAAAGCGATGTCTTTGCCCGGATTCCATAACACCCACTGTGGACAATTCGACTTATTAATTTCGATTGCTCTCTTCCATACTTTATCGAACAGCGTAACCGATGCATCACTGTGATAAATTCTGTCGATTGGCCCAGTACAATCAAGTACATCACGCGGGGGGCAGTTTAGATATGAGCTAATTTTATCATCATAAAAATGACTATTTAATCCTGGTACAGCAACATTAGCTGGATCACTTACTTGAAAATAGCTATGCAATGCGCCATTAAATTGAAACACCCTGTCGCTCAAATTTTGTACGACGAGAGACTGTGAAAATGTGTCTGAAATGACTATAGTTTGCACCACGCGGTACTTATAAGGCCAAACGTTGTACGCCTGTTCTCCCTCTAGACTAAGTTTTATGGTAATTGCCCTTGAATCTACAGAGAAGTTATCCAACTGCCAGTTGACATTACGAGCAAAACCGTGATTGCCAGCGTCTTTATGAGCACCAAACCAAGGCCAACATAAAGGAATACCTCCACGAATCGCCTTGCCTTTTTCGTAAAACGTTCTCTTGCTAAGCCAAAAGACATCTCGTTGTTTATTTGGCTTCCAACTCAATACCTGACCGCCGTAAAGAGATATAGTCGCAGAAAAATTCTTATGCGTTAATTCAACAATTTGTATATCGGTTGCTATGGTTCTTTGCACAATGGAACCAAACTCGTTGCGTTCTAGTTCCGATATCAATAACTCGCCTTTATTCACAGCTATCACAGTTACTCTCTTTTAAATTATTTTATTGACCCGTATTTACCATTGTTGTGTCTGCAGACACAACAATGTCAGTTTCAGACATGTCATTCGAATTACTCTGTTGCAAGGATATTGCTCCCGTGGTAACTTCCGGAACTGACTCTTTATCCAGTTTAAGTTCGCGCTTTTTCATCTCTACTTTTTCTAAATTTACATTGGCCTTTTCAAAATACTTAGGTGAAAGGCTAATTGCCTTTTTAATAAAGTATTCGGCCTCTTCTACGCGCCCCTCGAGTAGAACAAAATATCCGAGATCGTTATAAGCATCATGTTCAGGCATGACCTGTTTAAACGTTTTAATGGCCCTATCATATTGACCTTTCCGTGCATAGACCAGCCCCAAGTTAGTCCAAGCTCTTTCAAATGTATTATTGATATTAATAGCTTTTTTGAAATACCTTTCAGCTAGGACTAATTCACCAGAGAGATAGTAGGAGTAACCGATATTTGACAGAATGTTAGCGGTTCTTGGGTTAGCCTTCAGAGCGAGTTGATAATAGGTTCTCGCTAATCCAAAGTTTCTCTCCATGTCTTCTAAAACACCTATTACATTATAGGCTTCAATAGGAGATTCCAAGTCAGGGACAAAAGACCCCATTTCCTTTGTCGCACCAAGGCTTTCTAGACGTTTTTGATCGTGAAATATGGCTTGCAACAAGTGACTCTTACCACGTTCAAAATTGCCATTTGCAACCTCAATAATCCCTAGCGCTTTATGCGCCATGACCATTGTATTATCATTTAGCAGAGCTTCTCTGTAGGCTCGAGTGGCAATTTTACGATTGCCTGCGCGATCGTGGATTCTTGCTATTCGATACAACACCTCAGCGTTATCAGGCTGAAATTCTAGACATTGAATGTAGTAATACAGGGCTTGTTCTAGGTCATCAGAATTTTCGGATTTCTGTGCAAGCTCAAAAGCACTTTCAAAGGTTTTAGCTGTCAGGTGAGTAGTAGTTTTCTCGTCACCCAATAAATCTTGTCTTGCATACTGTTGCATTGAGGTTGGCGACTCTTCAATCGACTGACAAGCAAATAACCCTGTCATTATAAATATCACCAACATTGTTTTTAGTATTTTTTGAAACTTATGCATATGTACTCCACCATGCTTTATTAAAATGCTCTATCCCAAACACTCATCACTTTTAATATAGCAGGTCCTACGGCAACAATAAAAAATGACGGCCAAATACAAAAAAGCATAGGAAACAACATCTTAGTAGCAAGCTTAGCCGCCTTTTCTTCAGAAGCTTGCAACCGTTTGTCACGGTACTCATCCGCATATACTCGTAATGTATCAGCAATCCCCGTGCCTAAACGTAAACTTTGTACGATCACGGAGTTTAAGCCACGTATGTCCTCAAGGCCTGTTCGATAAGAGAATTCATGCAATGCTTCCTGCATCGAATAACCAACACGAACTTTGCGACACACTAACGCTAACTCATGAGATAGCTCTGGATGAGAAAATTCCATCTCTTTACTGACGCGCTGAAATGCTTCAAGTAACCCCAAACCAGACTCACAACAGACCACCAGCAAATCCAACGCATCGGGGAAAAATTTCCGAAAACCATTCATGCGTTTGTTGGCAAGATGGGTAAGAACAAGACCAGGTAAGATATAGCCTAAACCGACAATCAACAGGACAATATAAAATTGTACTGTTGATGACATGTTTGGTAGATATTGTAACACAGTTAACGCGCCAATCCCTGCAGCTAAAAGTAAGAAAAGCTTTATGGCATTATAAATTTTTAAAGCATTTTCATTATGATAACCGGCATGGATTAATAACGTTTTACTTTCACTATCACCACCCATTTTTGCCGGTAACCAACTTGATTTATCAAGCGTATGCTCCAATGACTTGGTGAAACCTTCATGTCTTGACACCGGCTCTTTCTCACCATTTTTAAGACGTTGCAATTGCACTTTCAATGGTGAATAGACACCGGAAACTAGCAAACTAATTGCTGCAGCTAACGTAACTCCAGCCAGCCCCGTAACAGTATAAAATATGATTTGCACCGTTTGTTGATCATCTGTGTATTGACGAATTAGTGACAGTAAATAGTCCATACTAAACCTCGATCTGAATAAGTTTGCTGATCCAATAAATACCCACCATCATGCTGATCAGACCAAATTTCAATAGATCAATACCTTCCTCAGAAGCCACCAATTGAGTTAAATATCCCGGTGAAACAAGATGTAGCATGGCAAATAAAAAAAACGGAGTTAAAACCAATATCCATGCCGATAAACGCCCCTCGGCGGACAAAGTCTTAACCTTTCTCTTAAAATTGAATCGCTGTCGGATCACCCGAGATAGCGTTTCAATTTTCTCTGCGAGATTACCACCGGTTTCTTTTTGGATACTAACTGCACTGGCAAATGCCATCGCTGAAGTAATAGGAACGCGATTTACAAAATTATACAGTGCGGTTTTAATGTCATTACCAAAGTTGATTTGATGAAACATTAAATTGAACTCGTAGGCTAATTCACCTTGAGATTCCTCACACACAAGTTTTAATGCCTCTGAAAATGCATAACCTGCCTGTAAACCACGTTTAAGAACATCTAATGCTTCGGGAAATTGCTCTTCAATTTTTTCAAAACGCTTTGTGATATCACGGTTTAATTTAACGTATGCGCCAAAACAAATAATGGCAGCAACCGCTACCACAAATATCCAATCTCGAGTAAACGTCCACACCAACGGTGAAACAACAGCGATAATAAGTAGAGTAAATAAAATATATTGATAGCCAAATAGTTTAGAACCTCCCATTTCCAGTTTGGAAGTAATCTCACCGACAAAGGTTTCAGCTTCAATGTAGCGAAGTGCTGGAGGTAACTTTTCCAACCGTTTCGCTTTTATCAAGTCGAGTTGTGTATCGCCAGAGTCTGCCAAATCTTTTAACTTGTTTTTCAGCATTTTGGTTTTAGCCCGTTGCGGGCTGTATACTGACACTAGCAAGGTTTGTGACATGAATATCACCGCACCAAAAATCAATAACAGGAAGGTTAATTCGGTACTCATACGTTTCTCCTAGAAATTGATGGTTTCGATATCTACACCAAATACAGAATGAGGCAAATCTATCCCCTTAAGCAGAATTTGTTTGTGGAAATTAGGAACAACACCTGTCGCTTTAAATTCGCCTAAGATTTCCCCATCTTCTGATTTGCCGCGACGTTGAAAAGTAAATATCTCCGACATGGTTATCACATCTCCTTCCATCCCATTTATTTCTGAAACACTCGTAATACGGCGCTTACCATCTTCTTGGCGTTGCAGTTGCACGACCAAGTCGATCGCAGACGCAATTTGTGCACGAATATTGTGAACAGGCATCTCAAGACCGCTCATACAAACCATATTTTCTAATCGACTTAGTGCGTCACGCGGACTGTTAGCGTGTAAGGTGGTTAGTGAACCTTCGTGACCAGTATTCATAGCTGCTAACATGTCGATAGCCTCCGCACCACGTACCTCACCAATAACGATACGATCCGGTCTCATACGCAAACAGTTTTTTACCAAATCACGTTGTAACACCTCCCCCTTACCTTCTATATTGGCAACACGCGTTTCCAGTCTGACAACATGTGGTTGTTGCAGTTGTAACTCAGCAGAGTCTTCAATGGTAATGATGCGCTCATCTGATGGTATATAGCCGGATAAAATATTTAGGAGTGTTGTTTTGCCACTGCCGGTACCACCAGAAATTAATACATTCAATTTGCCGTGCACAGCAGCTTGGATCAATTTGCCTATCTCTTCACTCATAGAGCGATATTCAATTAATTGACGCGCTTTAAGTTTTTCAACGGTGAAACGGCGAATAGAAAGTGAAGGGCCATCTAATGCCAGTGGCGGAATAATTGCGTTAACACGAGAGCCATCTTTTAAGCGAGCATCGACCATAGGAGACGACTCATCGATACGACGACCAACGCCGGATACGATGCGATCAATGATATTGAGCAAGTGATTATTGTCGTAGAATTGCACTGGTACTCGTTCGAGTTTGCCGTGCCTTTCAACAAAGATGTTGTCGTAATTATTCACCAAGATATCGGAGATTGTCGGATCAGCAAACAAGGTTTCTAATGGACCAAGACCTAATATTTCATCGATAATAAGCTTGATAATTTTCTGGCGTACCGACAAGTTTAATGGTCGAGATGTTTCGTTAAGTAACTGGTTACAAGCTTCGGTAATTTGTTCTTTGGCATTGGCAGAATCCATTGTTTCTAATACCGACAAATCCATCATTTTTAATAGTTGATTATATAGTTCTTGTTTTACTTGTAAGTCTTGTACACTTAATGACTCAAAGTAATTTTCTGAGACCATTTCCATTTACCTATCCCTCTTAAAGAATGACCAAAAACTGCCTGTGGCTTGTTGCTCTGCACATGCAACAGGTGTTGCTTCTGCAATAACCGTGCGAATATTTTGTCTAATGACTTTTGAGTTGGCGATGTCTTTGACGGTTTTGGCTAAATCGGTGCAGGCATTGGCAAACTGGTGGTCGTTTTCGATAATGAAAACCGACTCTACGCCGGTTGCCTCTGCGACGTCTTTAGCGCCGATTGTGCTATACTTGCTAGAGTAGCGATTAAGCAGAATCGAAATCTTGTGTTTAGGAATACCTAATCGTTCGGTCAATTGTTTAACAAGCGCCTTGGCTTGTCTAATACTGACAATATTCTGCTGCACAACAATAAAAATTGAATCGGATACATCCAAAACATTGAATGAAAAACGCTCTAACCCTCGAGATAAGTCACATAACAAATAAGAGTAGCAAGAGCGAATTTTGTGTATTAGTTGGGATAGCTGCAGCTGATCGATATGACTCAACTCGTTTAACTGAGAAAAGGATTTTACCGGTAGAAGACTAAGGTTATCACGATGGCACATCATGGCTTTAACCGCAGTAGAATCTAGCTCATCCGCATCTTGTAGCGCCTGGTCTAAATAGTAATCGGGGCTAAACCCCATACTATCCGCCAAGGTGCCAAATTGTAAATCACCATCTAAAACTGCAATATTTTTATTATTACTACTGCCTTCTGCGACGAGTTGTGCCATACAGTTGGCAATAAAACTAGCACCACTGCCAGACTTGCCATTGATAATTGAAATGACCGGCGCTAATTCAACTTGACTTAAGATCTCATCGCTTATTTTTTTGAGTGAGTTAAAGGCTTCCTTCTCAAATTCAGTCACCGATAATACATCTTGCACTTTAAGAGAAATCGCCTGCTTCATAATTTCTTGAGAAATATTTTCAGCAATTAATACAATTGGATAGCCTGCATTGCTAGCACGTTCTAGATTACGTCTAGTCTCATTTTCATTCCCTATATGGGCGATAAAGACCACTTGATAGTCTTTATTAGTAGTATTTAGCTGGCTGTCATAGCTTACCTTTAGGTTTTTAATTTGCTGTAAAAAGGTTTCTGCAGTCACTCGTAAATTCGGGTCAGCGCAAACAAATAGTGATTCGATTAATACAGGTAAAGACATTATTGATTTTTCCTTTATCACTTTTGGTTGACTCAAGCCTTTATTATTTTCTTGCCAATCAGACAATTTACGTACTTTATTTTTCATCGCATCCTCGGTATTAAAATTCTGTGCTAATGAGACCCTCACAATAAATAATGTTTTCTGTTAACACGTTGTATATCCCCATCGGGTTGCCCCTAAACTCTCAGCTGGTAACGTTGTACTAAACGTTGGTGAGTTCAGAGTGATAAACAGACCAGGGATCAGCAGGTCATGTTGATAATTAATGATTTCGGCTCGAACCAAATTCAGCGTAGACAACGAAGATGCATTGGCGCCCGTCCGCGTTAAATATGAAATTCTGATATTAGCTGCACTCAAGTTTGGGATAATGTTCTCCACGCCTGCAATCGCTGCACTGGTGACACCTGAAGGTGGTGACGTGGCTACCGGTATTGACGTGATATCTGTATTGTCGGTGAGTAAATTACACACTGTTGCGACTCTGGCTGCGCGTCTTGATACTTCGGTTAAAACATTCCATGTAAACATCAAACGAGAAATTTCTATTGCCGCAAAAAACAAAAGTAAAAATACGCTACCAACAATGGCAAATTCTACCGTATACAAACCTTTAACTTTGTTGCGTACATTCATCTTATAACGCTCTCATGGTATAACGCACAACGAGAGGAAATGTCATGTCGATACGGTTAGCAGAGACAAACAAAGGCAACTGGCTAAAAATCAACGGCTGCCAATCATAGGTTACCGTTAAGGTAATAAACTCCCCATCCGTACCCACCGCATCTGTAAAAACAAAATCAGTAGCCGCTAAATTAGGTAATAAGATACCGCTAGCAGTAAGCCCTCCATACATAGCAATATTTCTTGATTCGGCAGCAATATTCGTTGTTGATACATTTCCCGTCGAGCCATCTCTTGCATCATTTATGGCATAACGCAAAGCATCTCGGGCAATGTGATTTAAGGCATTATACTGATACAACAAACGTGAAAACTCAGCGACCACAAAGGTGAAAAACAGCAGCAAAGGTAAAATTAAAGTAAACTCTATTGCGGCCAAACCTTGCTGCCTTTCAATATTTTTGGCGAAGCTCCTCTGACGTATCATGATGTAGTACTTCCTGGTACGTGGTAAAGAACTATCGTGTATGGGCCTGGATTATCTTCCGCGACACCTGATGGCGTGCCAGTGCCAGAGCAGACTTCATTGAACTCTCCAACCACATAGGCTTCGTTTCCAGTGTGTGCAACTTGTTGAGTAAGGAAAAAACAACCAAAGCCTAAAAAGTCGACATTATTTGAACCATTGATGGAACCGTCACCACAGTCACCTATAACAACCCGTATTTCACGGCGATGAGGTTTTACGGTATTGTTACTATCCGGATCGATATAGTCTCCTTGCCGAATATACGTTGAAGAGGTATTACAGGCTTGTGCGCTAATATCATCCAAATAATTTTGATAGGTATAGTAGTCATCTGATGTCGTACCGTCGTCATTATCTTTCTGAGGTATAACAACATTGCCATCCTCATCAAAATCAATCAGGTTACCTTCACAATTATTTTGATCTCTTGGGTAGCTAGTTTCTTCCCCCTTCATCGTACCGTGGTAATCACCAAACCGAGTATTGAGGCCGTCGGCAACAGGACCAACTACATTACCCGGCTGGGTCGGTACGCTTGCATTGCCAACACCAGGCGAAAAACATGAGTACTCACTCGCGTCTGCTCCAGCCATGGCATAGCGTAAATCGTTAGCGCCACTTAACCCATCTAGTTCGATTAATTGAAAATTACCTGGTCCTATGGGGGAATTAGGATCAGCGTCAATTTTAAGTGCCAATAGCTCACCTGCGCCCAAGCCAAAGTTAGTTTCGGCTGTTTGCGATGAATCTCCACAAATCATCATCGGCACTAAGTCATTAGAGCAGAATGTAATTGCGGTACTCGGACCAGCTACTGCTGAAGCTGAAACTTCTTTATCTAAACCAAATAAACCAGCAAAGAAACCATTCAACTCCACATCAATAACGCGAACCATGACATAACGAGCTGCGGTATCTGTACTGCTGGTAAAAGGATCTGGGCGTAAAGAGAAATCGACGCTCACCTGTGCGGTTATTGTATTGCTAGTTAGTACGGTGCCGGGTGCCGGCAACGGCGAGACACCGTTAGCAATTTCAAATGCGTCACCATGGGCCAGATTAGTCGTCAACATTTCGACCACTGCAGATCGAGCTTCTGCATGACTTCCGCCAGTATCTAATGTTTTTGCCGCATGCAAAGCGGCCGCATCAACATAGTTTTGCAGTCGGTTTTTGTTAAGCATGATATGCCCGCCATCAAGGGCTAACGCGGCCATACCTAAAATGACGAAAATACCTAAGGTGAACAACACCAAGATGTTACCCCTCTGTTTAAAAATCGACTGACCTCTCTCTAACATCATTCACCTCGATCAAATATTTCTCTCATTATCAACTAGTTGCCAACCTCTTTTGCACTAGTATTGGTCCGCCCTTCTTTGGATGTGTAGGTTGATTCTTTATAAGCATTCATTGCTTTCTTACCATAATTTCCATCTAGCTCATTGACGATACCGTTGTTATTATCAGGCGCCATTGGGTCAAGAATTTGCATTTCATTAATTTTTGCGTAGGTACCGGAAATAGGATATTCAGGTACGGTGCTGCAGCCACTAAATAGGGTTGCGCTTAACAACAAGATAAGGATATTTTTCATTATTTTCCTTCCTCTGTTTGAATTTCATGACCATAAGATGATTGTGTACCACCGTTATCTGGCAACACATCATTACTGCTATATTCCATTTCATTTGGCGCTACATCTAAGCTTTCGGGCTGTTTCTTGTCTGTCATTTTACCTAATAAGTAAAACTCCAAATCGTTAGCTGGAACAAAACCGTCCGTGGGCAGTACAACCCTCTTCTTATTAAACGGGCGAACTAGACGAGGTGTTACCATAATGACCAACTCGGTTTGTGATTTTTGGAACTGTTGACTTTTAAACAACTGACCAAGAATCGGAATATCACCAAGCCCGGGAATCTTATCGACGGTTTCTCTTAAGGTGTCGCTGATCAAACCGCCAATAGCAATAGTTTGTCCGTCGCCTAGTTCAACGGTTGTAGACGTTGAACGTTTGACGATAGAGGGAATATTAAAGCGTGAGCTTGTGCCATCAGGAACGAGTTGTACTGCGGCTGCGGTACTTAATTCACTCACTAACACATTTAGGTTTAAATTAATTTTTCCTGAATCTAACACGGTTGGTACAAAGCTTACCCCGACACCAAAATCACGATATTGAATTGTTGTGCCGTTATTACTTCCCCCCGGAACAGGAATGGGAAATTCTCCACCTGATAAAAATTCAGCCTTTTGCCCACTTAGTGCGGTAATGTTTGGTTCGGCAAGAATCTTCGCAAGGCCATGTTGCTTGGCAACATCAAAAGCAAATTGAAATAACATGTCACCATCAAGGTAAGTACCAAAGAAGCCTTTGCTCAGAGCAGGCCCCACGTTTAAGGCATCCCAAAAGTCACCACCACTGATCACACCGCCATAGCCATCTGAACCGTCAAAGGTCAGCAACATTTTTGAATCTAATTTTCTCGCAATTTCGCTTTGCACTTCGGCTACGGTGACTTCCAACATCACTTGGTGACCACCACCGACGCTCAACATGTTGAGGACTTCACTTTTTTTACCACCAATACTTTTTGCTGATTCAGCGTATGCTCGGGCCAATTCCACCGCTTGATCCATCTTTGCAAGAGACGAAGACTGTCCACTTAACACAAGTTGCCCCTGCGAGCTTTCAACGCCTATTTCTTCACTTGGCAGGTAGTAATGGAATTTTTTTCTTAAGCTATTGAGATCATGTGTAACTTGTAAATTGATAACATCTATAAGCTTGTCGTTTTCGTCCCAAAGCATGACATTTGTGGTACCCAATGCTTTACCCAAGATATACAATTCATCACTTCGCAAAATCAAAATATCGGCAACATTTGGATTGCCAATTGAAATACGTTGAATATCACCTTTGACTCTCAGGCTATCTGATTTAAAAATGGGCACAGTGACGACATCACCGTCTTTCTTAAATGGTCCGCCAGCATACGCTTGTTCTGCTAGAAAAACACTTAATGTCAGCATAATAAACGGCACTACGATTAGTTTTATATTCATTGTTATAGTCCTAACTTAATTAATTGGTGGTTTGCACCGTTTCTCGTTTAACTCCCTTTATCACCTCGACTTTTCTACGAGAATCTACTGCAGCTATAACTTTTTCTGTTTCTACTGGTTGCTCTATCTCTGCTTCAGCTTTAACGGGCTCTGGATCACTCGCGATAATAGTGCGCGATTCATCATTTGGATTACGCAATGCCAATTGCAAACTCCCTTGGTTTCTTGAGCTCAGTAAAACTTCTGCCTGCATTAAGTCAACTTCGACAGTAACGGCTCTGACTATCGTTGGTTTGTTTTCATCTGATGAAGCTCGCTGGTCAATCGCTAAAATCTTAATATTTTCCAAAACAACTTCTGTTTGTACTGTTCCAGTGCGGTTCGAAGTCATCAAAACATCAACGCGATTTCCGGGCAGAATAAAGCCCGAAACACCAACCACATCATTTACACGAATACTAATCGCACGCATATTTGGGGCAATAAGGCTTGCTAATGCACTACCTGCCCCTTTCTCGGCAACACGCTCATTGCGAACTATGTCATTAGGATAAAGCTGACTCTTAACAACTAAGCCAATGACGTCTTCAGTTTTAGTAAAGCTTTTTTCCGACAGGAGTTTTTCCGACACTTGCATAGTTTTTACGTGCTTCGCTTCAATAATGGTTCCCACAGGCAACGCTGAAGTAACGACGACTGCCGCCTTCTTACCCTCTTCACTATTTCCTACTTTGTTCGCATCCAACCAATCTTGGGCAATAAACACCGCAGCAATTCCAAAAGCTAGGGATAGTAATATAAATATCAATACATTCTTGTTCATTTGTTTGCTCCCAATTATTATCGTTATTCGCTAACGAAATAGCTTGTCCAGGCAAAATTTAACAGTTCGCAATTAACGTCATTTTTGAGCCCCTTGTATTTGACCTGATCACTTATAATGGATAGTAAATCTCTTGGATAACATGGTAGATAAGGCTTACCGTGGGTTTTGTGTAATTGATTAACAAGGTATTCAAAAACATCGCTATTACCCACCAATCCAAACTTTTCACACTCTTGCTCCCAAATTTGTCGATAATGAGATTCAGCAAGTTCTTCGAATTGAATTTTGTAGCCCAGACGGCGCAAAAAGGCATCATCAACCAAATCGGTTGGAGAAAGGTTGGTAGAAAACAACATAATCAGTTCAAATGGAATTTCAAAGTGAGCCCCCGATTGCAAAGATAAGAAGTCTCTTCTTTCCTCTAATGGTACTATCCATCTGTTAAACAGTTGTTTAGGCGTTATTCTTTGACGACCAAGGTCGTCAAGTAGCAAAATGCCGTTATTAGCTTTTAACTGCAGTGGCGCTTTATAGGTTTTATTTTGCGGATCAAATCGCACTTCGAGCATTTCTGCATCAAGTTCACCACCGGTAACAATTAACGGTCGCTGACACAATACCCAGCGAGGGTCAAATCCTTGGGTTAAACTCAATACGCCGTTTTCAGGCTCAGCAGGCTCGACAGGCACTTTCTGATGAATTTCAGGATCATAAATCCTGATGATTTCACCATTGACTTCGATCGAATAAGGAATTAGTACCGTATCTCCAAAAACCAAATTTAGGTGACGACAGAAATAACTTTTACCTGTACCCGGAGCACCGTATATAAGTACGGGTTTAAATGAATTTAGTGAGGGGCCAACTTTTTCCAATAACTCATCAGAAAAGGTTAAATTAGAAAACACCTTCATCAGCAACTCTTTCGTTACTAGGTGATTACGGCTCGATTGCTTAACCGCGATTTGCGCATACTGATTCAACGGTACGGGTGCGGGTCCCTGATAACCTGCTTTGGCCAGCATTTTTTCAGCGGATAATTCACCAATATGACTTAAGCCGAAACGCATTTGGTTATTTTGAACCTGATGATTCTCTACTAATTTTTTTTGCTTAGCTATATCAATCAATGTTTGCAGAATACCGCCAGCAAGACAGGTAAACTTTGCCAGTTCTCGAATTGTACAAACGCCATTGCTATAAAGAGCCTTTATTAATATTTCAAGTAATACTTTTTCGGATAAACCGGTATCACTGATGTCTTTTGGGCGAGGAGCTAAGTGCGCTAAATGAACTAATTTACTGTTCGAATTATCTACGATTTTAGTTTCTTGAAAGCTTTCAAATAATGGCGACGTTTCTTGCTGAACTTCACTGCTACTGATGTGTTGAAATAACGAAATATCTGCATTAGGTTCAGATTCAGTTCCTTTACTTTCAGATTCAGAGCTTTCAGGCATTGTCTCCACCTGAACATCAGACTGATTTTCGGCGGCATGAGTCATAGCCTTAGGCTCCTCAATTTTTAGTTCCTTTTTCCTACCGAAATTAAACAGCCCCATAATTAAATTCCCACCTGATAACGAAATGCGGATACTAAAAACAATACTTCTTCGTTTTGACTACAAGCAATTACCCAACCAAGAGCCAACGCGGGTGCATAAGGCACCTTAAGCTTCATAAGGCCATTATCGTTACTCAAAATAAACTGTCTCAAATACAAACAGCGTAAGTAATGACGAATTATCGCTATCAATTTTTTGAACCCCAGTTTATACAGAGCGAACAGTACGCTGGTAAAAAAACCAACGACCATGCCATAACCAAGCGTCAATAAGAAGAATTCGGTGTTCATCATACTGGCAACAGCGATCATCAATTTGACATCTCCTGCGCCGAGAACCCGTAATGCAAAAAACGGAAAAAGGATTAGAAAAGCCAGCCCAACGCAAAGTAATCCGTCTACCAGTCCAGATATACCGTTATAGACGAATTGCAACACAAGCCCCACAAAAAGTGCAGCGATGCATAAGATGTTTGGGATGCGTCGAAAACGTAAATCCGTATAAAACGATATTAAAAACACTAGCAATATGACTGACATCATCGCTAACTTTACGTAATCGAGCATCACCACGCACCGTAGTTAGTAAGCTATACACTGATTAACAGTTTGTAGAACCGCCACCTACAGCACTTGTTAAACAACTAATTGTTGAGCCTACTGCCTGCCCCAATTGAGTAAATGCAACAACCAATGATCCTGCAACTAGCGCTCCAGCTATTGCGTACTCAACTGTTGTTAAACCGCTCTCATCTTCAATAAAGTCCTTCATTAACTTTTTGAAAGTATTCATCTATTCATCTCCTGAAATTAATTCAAATAAGAACAGCAAGCACCAATCCTTGCTGTTCAAATGTTACTGTTTTTGCACAGTGACAGATTAAGACTAGAGGCTAATTTGGGTTTCGCTTAACACGAAATTGCATTGTTTGACACGAAATTGCGAAGTTTAGAACAAATACGTCCCTGTAATTGCCAAAAATGCCCATCCATAACTAATCTAGGATCACTAAAAGAATAATGACCTAGCCAAAATTTCTTGAACTTATTTTTTAAGATTCGTTATCAATGTGATTAAAGCTAGGCGGAGTATTACTAAGTAAGGAGATACGGTAATGAGTCAAAAAAACTTTCACAAAGCGTTGTTGACTGCGCTATTGGCAATTATCTGGGGACCGATAATTTATTTGGGTTATCAGGACTACGCCTTTAAAGAGACCATTTTTCAGGACGAAGATGAATTAAATATTGCAGCACAACGATATATAAAATCAGGTCAATGGCCTTCATCACGAGAGGAGAGTAAGCTGATTTCGGAATTTGAAAAGTTTGTAATACCTAAAGATAAAGATAACAAAGAATCGTCTACAAATAGTAAATCAGTAGTGAGTAAAAATGATAACAATTAAAAGAACATTTTTCCGTACCTTGGCTCTTATAGCCTTGTTTAGTGTGTGCTGTTTAGCATTTAGAAGCTCATTACAGCCCATATCAAACTTTTCCATACTGACTCTTTTGTCGAATGAAAAAGTGCTGAACCTCATTAATTTTGCAGTTATCATAGAAGTCATTATTTTTGTTACACTATTTATAGTCATTAATGTAGTTTGGGCATATGTCATTACGGTTTCTTGTAAGTGTTTTTTCAATAAACTTTCTGATGATTCGGCTAAAACACTCGTTTGGTTTAATATTTGTTCTCTTCATTTTCTGACTGTATTGGCCGTTAACGCTTACGTTAGTCCCACGTCACTTTTGGGTATACTGCGCACTTCTTGGCTATCTTCTATTCCGCTTATTACATTTTTAACAACAACAATTCTCGTTTTATTCGTTTATAACGTTTATAAATATCACACTAAAAGACAAGCTATTATTTGGTGTGCGTTACTCTGTTTGTTTTTGACCCCTCCATTTTTTTATACGCCAGAAAACAAATTCAAATCAGATAAAACACCCAATATCATCATCATAGGTGTAGATGCATTAAGGCCGGATCACCTAGCTCACAAAGGGTTCAAACACAATTTATTACCTAACCTAAATAAGTTTCTCACAAGTGCTGAAGTCTTTGACAAAACTTATACCGTATTCCCAAGAACTTATGTTTCTTGGTTAAGCTTGCTGAAAAGCCAATATCCAATTTCACATGGAGGGCGGTTCAATCTAACTCCAGATAATTTAGTAAATAAAAATATACCTTTCATAAATACTATTAAAAATGAGGGGTATAACACCACTTGGGCATTAGATGAAAGACGGTTTAACAGCATAGATACAAGCTATGGTTTCGACAATATAGTTGGCCCCAAACTTGGTATAACAGACAATTTAATAAACAGCGCTTCCGATCTTCCAATTTTAAACATTCTCACCAATACTCGATTTGGATATTACTTCCTGCCATTTATCAACATGAATCGCGCTGTTGGTAGGACTTTTGAACCCGACAGCTTTAATGACGCAGCTCTAGAGCAATTATCTCCGACTCAAGCAAACTTTTTAGCTATTCATTTTTGTATGTTGCATTGGCCATATACATCTCAAAATTTTATCGAGGTTAACGAAGATCTATGGCAAGGCAATCACACACACTTTATGTATCAATCTTTACTACCTCAAGTAGATAATCAATTTGCTGACTTAATGAATAAATTAAATAGCAAGGGCTACTTGGACAATGCGCTCGTTTATGTCGTGTCTGACCATGGAGAGAGTTTTGCTCTAGATAAAGATAAGATGACGACAAATGTAGAATATATAAAATCAACTTCTCATGGCCATGGAACTAACGTCCTCGACCATAGCCAATCACAGATTTTGCTAGCTTTTGCTAAATATGAAAAAGGACAAAGCGTCAGTAAGAGCAAAATTCATAATGGCTTATTTTCGAATCTCGATATTATTCCCACCATCGCCAAACAAGTGGATATAGAAATCGAACAAACCGAAGGTCGATTACTACCAATAGTCTCTTCAATAGACTCAGAAGAAAATTATATTTATGTCGAGTCTTCTTTACCGATGAAGTCACTCAACAATAGTGATATCGATGTTAAAAGTGTCATTTATAACTCTATTGGCCACTATACTGTAAACGAGCAAGGACACTCTGTTGTTAAAGAAGAATCTTACCAAGAGATACTTGGAAAAATACACCGTTCTATTTTATACAAGAACTGGCAACTGGCCTTAATACCCGAGTTAAATCAATTTGTTATAGTTGATATAACAGAGCGACATATTTCTGTATTTGATGACTATGACGGAAAGGCTCCTAAACATTTCATGAAAGAAAAGCTCTGCAGTCATTATAAACCTGATATTGACAAATATTTTCCGGCAATTTGCTCACCTTAAAAGAACATCATGAAGGTAAAATGATTAGTAAAGCATTATTTGTAAAATCAAACGCATTCGATATAAAACGTTTCATATATTGGATAAGGTTAGTAAGTCTTGCTAGCCTTATCCTGTATTATGTATTTTCGAATCTAGCCCTACACTTAAATCATGATATTGGCTGGCTTTACACTGCAACAGAACAGTGGTTAGCAGGAAAATTACTTTATTCGGAAATAATGGAGTTAAACCCTCCCATTATTTTTTACTTGTTGGTACCTGTCGTTGCTATAAATCAGGCGTTCGAGTTTTCAAGCGTATTGTCTCTAAAGCTATATGCATTTATCGTGACGCTACCTTTTATCATTAATTTTGTAAGTTATTTTAAGCAAAGTCATTTTAGCTCGACCGAAAGGTATTACTTATTTATAGCTGTTATTGTTAGCTGTTATGGAAGTGCCCAATACGACTTCGGTCAGCGAGACCATCTAGCTATAATATTACTTTTACCGTATTTTATTTCGACTTTTTTTCAAGGGTTAAATCCCCCCCCCTTACCTTTTAAAAGTAAAACTATAGTGGCATTTTCAGCAACTATAGGTATCTGCATAAAACCTTATTTTATCTTGTTTTTTATAGGTGCAGAACTTTGGAGGTTTATTCAAAAACCAGTGGTTAAAAATTTACTCACCTTAGAATCGTCTTTAATTGCAATTTGTAGCTGTTTTTTTTATCTCTATCTGATTGTACTCGAACCTAATTATATTCCTAAGATGGTTCCCTTGGCCGTTGCAACGTATTGGGCTTATGGAATTCCTATTGAACTTTTCAATTTAGAAGTAAACCTACTGCTATTGCTATTTTTGATAGCCGTAAGTTTTACAATAAAGAATAAAATTGAGCGTAATTTAATTCACTACTTTTTATATTTAAGTTTTATCGGCCTCCTTGTATTTTTATTGCAGTCACACTATTCATATCAGTTACTTCCACATTCTGTTTTATTGACATTCAGTTTTGGCATTACAACGATTGTTTATTTAAAACAGATTTCATCATTTTTAAATTCACCTAAAACATTAATGACCCTGGCTACTTTTCTCATTCTTTTTTCTTCTTATCACCTAATAAATAAAAGTTACGTAGTCGCTAAATTACTACAAGAAAAGGCACCATCATTTCAGTCTTTGGGAATTGACTCTTTTCGAGATACTGCTGATTACATAAATCGAAACTTCGCAAATCAGAACGTTTACGTTTTTTCAACAAATGTTTGGCCATCAACCTTTATAAGACACTATACAAAGGCCAATTGGGTATCAGGATTCCCGGCACTTTGGCCTCTCCCAGCCATTGATACTATGCAAAGAGCCCCCGAAAAATTAACTAAAGACCAAATACAAAAAATTAACGACATAACTTTACCAGTAATGGATAAAATCTATAAAGAAATTTCGGATTATCAACCAAAAGCTATATTTATTGAAAGCTCAGAATCGCCATCCTACTTTACTGAAAACTTCAAATATGAAAGCTTTATTAAAAAAAACCCACAACTTAAGAAAATATTAGGACACTACTTCAATAGTGGTGACCAAATTTCTTTCATCAGTGGCAAAACCTACGATGTTTATTTACCCATAGGAAGTGATAAATGATATCAATAGTATGTCCGGTTTATAATGAACAACAAAGTGTAGGCCTTTTTATCAAAAAGATGAAAGAGGTCATGCAATGCAAAAATGTCGGCTTTGAATTTTTATTTATCGATGACGGCTCAGATGACGAAACCTTGCGAACGTTACGAGAAGAGAAACGTAATACTCCACAAATTCGAATTATTTCATTTTCTAGAAACTTTGGCAAAGAGGCTGCGTTAACCGCAGGATTAAAATATGCCAAAGGTGACGCTGTCATTCCGATAGACGTCGATATGCAAGATCCTCCAGAATTAGTTTTAAAGTTACTCGATGAATGGCAAAAAGGGTATCAAATTGTTTTAGCTAAAAGAGTAGACAGAAACAGTGATAGCTATTTAAAACGTCTAACTGCAAAAGGTTTTTATTATTTTCATAACAAAATGGCTGACCATAAAATACCAGAAAACGTTGGTGATTTTCGTTTGATGGGGCGAGTGGTTGTCGATCATATTAATGAGTTACCAGAAACTCAACGATTCATGAAAGGTTTATTCTCCTGGGTTGGATTTAAATCGTCAACGATCAATTATGCGCGCCCTTGTAGAGAAAATGGTGAAAGTAAATTTACATTTTGGAAGTTATGGAATTTAGCCATAGAGGGCATAACCAGTTTTTCCACGATCCCACTTAAAATCTGGACATATATTGGCGTAATAGTTGCGTTGCTATCTTTCTGTTATGGAGTGTTTATCATAGCACTAGCTTTGCTTTCTGGAATCGATGTACCTGGCTACTCTTCACTAATAGTCATTATTTTATTTTTAGGTGGAATTCAATTAATTGGAATTGGGATATTAGGTGAGTACATTGGCCGAATATATATGGAAGCTAAGCAAAGACCTCTTTATATAATTGAAAAGGAGTATTAACCCCGATATGGAACTATCATGCTATACCGAAATGTTTAAACAACAGCAAAACCATTGGTGGTTTAGAGGACGTCGTTTAGTTATTAAAAAATTATTAGATGAAACTTTATCCGATACCAACTCATCTATTATTGAAGTAGGTTGTGGTGTCGGAGGTAATTTAGAGCTATTAGGAAACTATGGCACTGTTACCGCGATTGAAATGAATGATGAGGCGGTCAAACTTGCGAGGACGGTTACAGATATAAAAATAATAAAAGGATCACTCCCCTACGAGTACCCGTTTTCAAACGACGCATTTGACGTTGTCTGCCTTTTTGATGTTTTAGAACATATAGAAGAAGATGTTGATGCATTAAAAGTTTTATATGATAGCTTAAAGAATAATGGAAAGATTCTTATTACTGTTCCATCTATTCCGCAATTGTTTGGTCCTCACGATATTAAACTACATCATTTTCGCCGCTATAAAATAGATGATTTAGTTAAAAAAGTTGAAAGTTCTGGATTTAAAGTAGTTCATAAACAGTATTTCAACTTTTTATTGTTACCCTTAGCTGTTCTAACTCGTTTTTTCGACAAAGTTACGAGGAGGGTTACCCCTACAGGCTCCTCGCCCCCCAACGAACTATTGAATAGCTTTTTGTTTCATATATTTCGATTTGAAACTTGGCTATTAAAATTTGTCCCCGCCCCTTTAGGTTTATCCATAAGTTTAATAGCTAAAAAAACGAGTAATGACGAAAAAAAAGAGTTAAATAGATGATAACTATTAGGAAGGAATTTATTAAATTTTGCTGTGTAGGTATAGCTAATACACTAACGCATATATTTATCGCATATATGTGCGTTAAGCTATTGTTATTTGACATATTCGTAGCAAACACATTTGCATTTTTACTTTCTTTTATAATAGCTTATACACTAAATACAAAATGGAGTTTCTCTCATAAACTTTCTTTAAGTAGCTTAAAAAAATACTTTATATTAGCATTACTAAACTGCTTGATAATTTATGTTACTACTGAAATTTGTCAACAACTCACTATCCCTGATGAACTTTGTATACTCTTAGTTGCCGCATCGATGCCATGGATTGGCTATATTGTTTTAAAATATTGGGTCTATGTGAATGCTTAACGTAAGACGTCATATGCTTCAATCCCAATTACTACATTTGGTTGTTTTATGTAGTTTTATTCTTTTGCTATCCAATAATTTTGTGATTCATCCAGATAACTATTATTTGAGTCAGCTTGCAAATAACTTTTTTGAAGGTAAAAAGTATTACATTGATTTTGTTGAAATATCTCCACTTATAGGACTGCTATATTACTCTCCCCCGATAATTATCTCGAATAATTTGGGAGTACCACCAATAACAGCGTTAACCATTTACTATTGCTTATTAACTATAACTTTTTATATCTTATTAGCAAAAACATGCAAAGATATTGAATTAGAGCACTACCAGTTCATTGGTTTTATTATTCTGTTTACTTTGTTCATTCATTCTCCAAATATAATTTACGCCAAAGACTATATATCGTTTCTACTGCTGACTCCATGGCTACTAAAGTCAGTAGTCATAAATTATACGCCCAGAAAATTAGAGTTAGTATTAGCATTAATAGGCTTACTCGGAAAACCCTATTTTTACCTTGTCCCTGTATTAACTTATTTTTGGAACCGAAAAAATAAAAAACGCAGCACAGAATTAAAAAATTTAACATTTTTTGTCCTAGGAGGAGCAATATATATTTTAGGGTGCTACGTCTATTCTCCCGAGTACTTTTTATATTTATCTGAATTGACGAATCTTTATTCAAAACGAAATAGTTGGGACTTATTTATATCAACAAGCTTGATATATACCGGCATTTTTCTTTTTATAGCTTTATCTCTCTTTATTATTTTCATAACTAAAAAGAAATCTGAGCACGTGATTTTATGTAATCGATTAGCTGGTTTAGCAATCTTGGGTTTTTTTATTGTTCTGATACAGGGGAAGTTTATTCAGTACCATTATGCTCCCGTAATTCTTGTTCTAATTACTCTTATCGCAATTTTAATTCAACAAGAATCAATTTCAAAATTTGTTCAACTACTTTGCTTATCTATTGTATTAGCTTTTGGATTTAAACGAACTGAGCTAGCAATGAATTACTTTTCACCACAACACACAGAGATTATTCGAACCATTGGTTCATTACCAACGGAAGCTTATGGCTCTTTTGTGTATATAGGTTGTTCCACTCGCCCCCCCATTACAATTGATGCTTATTCAAATTTAAAAAATACATTCTACTACTATTACTCTTGGCCAATTTGTCAATTTTTTAGCGATAAAAAAAATAGTAACTATAACATTTATAAAGAAGCAATTATCTCAGAAATGAACAATAAAAAAATAAAGTATTTGGTTAGTTCATCATACACATCTACAAAAGATAATCAGATTATTGACAAACTAACCTCAGATTTAACGCAGCAATTTAACATGCAATTGATCATCCAAAATGAATTACTTTCCATATATCAAATAAATTACTAAATATATAAAAAGTTGTTAAACAAAAGCGTCCAAATAAGCATTGAATCAAGCAGCGCTCAAAACTTATTTATGAGTAATTACTATCACGTTCGATATTTTAAAATTAAGAACCTTCCGGCTTAATAAAGTTACTTTTCTATAACTTTGACAATGTGTCGTCACGATAAACGAACCTTGGAATATGAACCTCAAAATTTCTATCTTTGCGATACACGTCTGGAAAAAATTGCAATTCCCCTTTTTCATTTACCCAAGCCGTCTTATAGGTAATAAAGACGGGGATTGGCGTATGTAACCTAAAATGCGACGTGTTACCCGATTGTAGAGCGTTAAAAATGTTGTCGTCAGTGATATTGTCGTCATATTGACTGATTCTTTGCGCCAGAAAAGAAGCATTTTCTAATCGAACACAACCGTAACTTAAGGCTCTATTTTGCTGATTAAACGCGTATTTGGCTGGCGTATCATGTAAATATATTGCGTATTCATTGGGAATATTGAATCGATAATACCCAAGGGCGTTGTTATCACCGGGTGATTGCACCAAGCGATACTGTTGAAGCATTTGCGCTATATCGATATCAGGTTTGTCTATTTGTTTCACTTGTGGTGCTTTGATAGGCCCAGTCAGCAACTGAAAGTTTTGTCTGTGTAATGACAAATAGTCTTTTTCATATTCTGGAATCAACTGAGTTTTTATTATATTCCAAGTTGGTGTCCAGGTTGGGTTAACTGTTAACCGGTTAATTTCCGTTATCATCAAAGGAGTTTGGTTATCTCGCTTACCTACAACCACTTTCATATCAAACTCGTGGTTACCGGATTCCATCATAAATAAGGTATAACTCGGAATATTAACTAAGATGTACCGTTCAGGCTCAGACTTAGGATAAGTGAACCACCGCCATAAATTCATCTGCAATTGCTTTAATCGCTGGCCAGGAGTGATCTGCAATTGCTCATAGGTTTTAGGTCCCAAGCGACCATCAATGGTCAACCCATGGCGTTGTTGAAATTTCTTTAAAGCTGCAATCACGACTGAGTCAAATATGTCTTGTCGTTGTCTCGTTTGCGCCTCTTTCGGTAAGTCCCCTAGATACAGTAATATTTGTCGTATTGCTTTTACTTTGCCATGACTTTGGCCTAACTTAGGATAAAAGTTATCGTCAACCTGTGGCCATTGTTTTTTATCTAACTGACGAAAACGCTCTATATAATCTCTCAGTAACCCTACCTGTACATAGTCGGGAATTATTGACCACAACAGCTCGTCTTCTTTATTTTGTTCTACTGCACTAATCAGCAATTGTTCAGAATCAACTTTGGTTCCATCTGAATGAGCCGACAGCTCGATGAGTTTAAACATGCCAAGTGTTAGCTTCGCATCTAATTCGAGAAGGTGTTTTGCCGATGATGTTTTAATGTCTATGTAGTCTAGCCACCCTAGATCAAACAGCAGTTTGTACAGTTCCATTCCCGTTACCGTCGGTGTGACGTTTTCAAACCACACATATTGGCGCCCTAACTTTTCTAAAAAATGAGTATGCTGATTGTCAGGTAACCAGTTAACGACGGCGCGGTTACTGAACACCGCATCGCTATTGGAGTTGGAAATAGTAATATCGATAGAATTAGCGCTAGAGGTAAATACGAAACACACATAAAGCAGAGTGCTCCCTATCTTAGCTAATAATTTATTGAGCTGCATATTGCTTTGTTGGCATAGACTTGGTGTCTTCATATGAGTCTAATGGTAATAACTTAGCTCTTAATCGCTGATACCTAATGTAAGTGTTACTCAAGGTTACGGTTCTGTCGCCTTGGGAAAACGCATTTGGCGTTATATTGAAGTGCTCTTTAAAGTTTCGACTAAAATGAGACGGGTTAGCAAAACCTAAGCTGTAAGCGATAGTTGTTACAGACTTGTCACTATCCGATAATAATCGTTCACTTTCTTCTAAGCGTCGACAAAGCAAATAGTGACTATAAGTCAGACCACAGTAATCTTTAAACATATGACATAAACGACTTGGACTTAAGTGAAAGCCATCTGATAAATCTTGTAACGTTGGCCCCTTTACAAAATCCCTTTCGATAATATCAAGTAATGACTCAACAGGGTTATCTCGATTAAACTTCAAATCAGAAACAACGTTGAAATAGTTGTCCGTTATATCACAGCGCAAGGAGGTCTTACTCATTAATGTCTCGACAAATTCCAATTCATCTTTTGGTGAAAATGGAAACATGTATACATTGGCAATGCCAATTTGAATAGCTTGTTTCAACAATGGAATCGATACTGACGTAGTTGCAATATAAAGCAAAGCATCTGGAAATGACTGTCTTAAATATTGGAGATTATAGAGGTGGGTTGAAGTCGTATAATCCATAACATATACAATGGCCTCCGGCTCTAGATACGTCGCCACAGCTTCCAAACGGTCCATAGAATGCACCGTATCAAAGTTGCACATTTGTGATATCACTTCACTACATTTTGACGTTAACGTCAGATCAAACCCTACCAGCAACAGCCCGCTTGCATTATCATTATTCACTTTTTGTCGTTCCCTTTTCATCCTTGCACAAGCGACATCCCCAAACATCGCAAACTCCGTGCTCTTACAAAAAACTAGGAGTGGAATACCGATTTGTCAAATTGCTGAGAAAATATCATAATTAGTTGTAAATTTTCCTGACACGTTAACTACAGAAAAATGTAAAGATACATGTCAGAAATCCTGAGCTATCGATATATCGATTATTATCTTTTCGACAAACAAGCTACTGCATCGAATAACACAAGTGACTAACAGTTCAAAAACTCAACTTTATTATGCAACCGCTTGGGTAGCTAAATCGATATGTTTACTCGCAGTATGTTTTGGTTTAAGTTGGGTTCTTAATAGCAAAATAAACTTCACCTACGCGGTTTGGTACGATGTTCTGGAAATTGAACAACATATTGCTACCTATGCCGTGCAAAACACCTTAAACGACACAAACAATATGAAACAAAATTCGATAAGTAACGGTCTACAAACATATCACTAAGCTGGTAGTGTAAGTACGGTGAATATTGCATACCCAATGAACCATAACATTAAAAAACTCACCAATACATTTATGTGGTTGCTGTTTTGTAGCAGTGCGTTTATCGCTTCGCTCGGCGCGAGTTGGCAGATAAACAGTCAATTTAATTTTGCATACAGCAGTTGGTACGATCGCCTTGATATAAAAGAGCACATCTTAACCTTTGCCCCACAAAACCGGTTTAACAAGCAGCATTTTGCCAGTACCGACAAAAAACAACACGTGGCTCTTTTTCAACAAGTCGTTAGGGCAATAAACAACGACGGCAAGGGCTTAGAAAATATCCGTTTTACCAGCCAAGGAAAAATTACTCGGCTGTTTACTCACGATGAAGTAGGACATTTAAACGATGTAGCTAACGTGGTTAACGCGTTTTTGCAAACGGCGCTTATCGCCAGCGCAATCAGCGTCCTGCTAGCTATGCTTTATATTAGCAAACGCCTGCCAGTGCCCAGTACGAAGTTAAAAATTATTTGTCTGGCAACGGTTGTCATAGCTGTAGTGATGACGTTTGTACTGGTGGGTTTTAAACGCCTATTTAAGTTGATGCACGACGTTGTTTTTGCCGATGGTTATCCCTGGTTTTTTTATTATCAAGACTCGCTAATGAGTACCTTTATGAAAGCGCCTGATTTATTTGCCTCCATTGCCGTTAACTTGGTTGTTGTTGCAATAGCAGTTTTCAGTGTGTATTGCGCCTTGGTGTTTGCCATTCAACGTCGATTTTCAACATCGCATTAACCGCGTAAGTTTGCTTGGTGTGTTTTTTGTTGGTTATTGGCTGGTTATGTGCTTTGTTGCTTGAGCCTATTACTGAGCTTACTGAACTTATTGCGCTTTAGCATCCACCAATAGGGTGTGTGGCAATCATTAAATACTGAATTTATGGCTCTAAATCGCCCCATTGGCTAAAGATGTAAACTATTAACAACATCCTCTTGTCGCAAAATTTTGCATTTTGACGTATTGCTGTTGCCCTTCTCACTTATCGCGATATCATACCGGCCCTAGCGCTAATTTCATTGTTATATTTCAGGGGCTCAAATGAAGTTCAAATATATATTGGCTGCCATCACCGCGTGCGCAGCCTTTACTAGCTCTGCGTCTAGCATGGCAGTAAAACAAACCAAAGGCGATTTTGAAGACAAGTTTCGGCAGATGGAAGAAATTCTTCCTACGCCAAATGACTACCGAAACGCTGCTGGTGAACCGGGTAAACAATACTGGCAACAACAAGTTGACTACGATATTGACGTTACCCTTAACGAAAAAGCTCGCCGTTTAACAGCGAAGCAAACGGTTACTTATCACAACAACTCGCCGTATCGTTTAAAATACATTTGGTTGCAGCTTGAACAAAACCGCTTTAAACGCGATTCAATGTCTGAGCTGAGCGCCGATTTTGGCGGCATTGGTCGTCGCGGTCCAGCCACCGAAAAACCAACGGCCGATAAGCCAGGCAAGATCAGTTTTGGCGAACTTCGCAAACAACACGCGTACGCCGATAATAGCTACGGTTACGATGTGTTTACGGTTACTGATCAACGCGGCAAAGAAATGAAGGTCACTATGGTAGGTGCCCAAGCGCGTATCGACTTACCCAACGCCTTAGAGCCTGGAGAAGATGTCGCCTTTAACATTGATTTTGCCTTCAACATTGTTGAAGAAAATGCGATTTCGGCACGTGCCGGTTACGAGCACTTTCCAGATGATGCCAACGAAGGTGGCAACGACATCTTTTTACTTGCTCAGTGGTTTCCACGCGTATCAGCGTTTTCTGATTACGAAGCATGGCACAACAAAGAGTTTTTAGGTCGCGGTGAGTTCACCCTCGAGTTTGGTGATTACGATGTAAAAATGACGGTGCCTGCCGATCACATTGTCGCCTCTACCGGTGTTTTAGAAAACGCGTCTTCGGTACTCACCAAAGAGCAACGTCAACGCCTTAAAAAAGCTGAAAATGCCAAACGTCCGGTGTTTGTTGTAACCGCAGAAGAAGCGCTCGAAAACGAAAAAGCGGGTACCAACAAAACCAAAACCTGGCACTTTAGCGCTGAAAATGTGCGCGATTTTGCGTGGGCGTCATCGCGCAAATTTATGTGGGATGCCAAAGGATACCACCAGGGTGGCGATGAGCAAGAGCTGGTCATGGCGATGTCTTTCTTTCCAAAAGAAGGCGGCGATTTATGGAAGAAGTATTCGACTGAGTCGGTTATTCACACCATGGACGTTTATTCGCGCTATACCTTCGATTACCCATACCCAACGGCGATCAGCGTAAACGGTCCAGTTGGCGGTATGGAATACCCAATGATCAGCTTTAACGGACCGCGTACTAAGTGGCACGAAGACGGCAGTCGAACCTATACCTTGGCTGAAAAACGCTATTTAATTGGTGTGGTTATTCACGAAGTCGGTCACAACTACTTCCCGATGATCGTTAATTCTGACGAGCGTCAGTGGACATGGATGGACGAAGGCTTGAACAGCTTTTTAGACGGTGTGGCTGGTCGTGAGTGGGATCCTACAATTCCATGGGGCGTTGAACCTCGCGATATCGTTGACTACATGAAATCTGACGTACAAGTACCGGTTATGACCCAGTCAGATAGCGTGTTGCGCTTAGGCCCTAATGCCTACACTAAGCCAGCAGCTGCGTTAAACATTTTGCGCGAAGTTATCTTAGGTCGTGATTTATTCGATTTTGCCTTTCGCGAATACTCACAGCGTTGGAAAAACAAACGCCCTACCCCATCTGACTTTTTCCGTACCATGGAAGAAGCATCTGGTGTTGACTTAGATTGGTTCTGGTATGGTTGGTTCTACACCACAGATCACGTTGATATCTCTGTAGACAACGTATACAAGCTGCGTTTAGATACTAAAAATCCAGATATCGACTTTGACCGTCGTCGTCAAGAAGAGCTGAACAAGCCGAGTTCATTGCACGTTGATCGCAACGAGCAAGAAGGCATCAAAACATGGTTAGAGTTAAACCCTGACGTGCGCGATTTCCACGATGACAACGATCGCTGGACGGTAACCAACAAAGAGCGCAACGAATACAAGGAAATGTTAAACAGCCTTGAGCCGTGGGAGCGCGAAGCCTTTGCTCGTGCCGTAAAAGAAGATAAGAACTATTACGTGATTAACTTCTCTAACCTAGGCGGTTTGGTTATGCCAATTTTACTTGAGCTAACATACCAAGATGGCAGCGTTGAATCGATGCACATTCCAGCTGAAATTTGGCGTCGTTCGCCGAAATCGGTGAGCAAGTTAATTGTCACTGAAAAAGGCAAACAGTTAGCGTCTGTAACCGTTGACCCACACTGGGAAACTGCTGATGTTGATGTACATAACAACCACTTCCCTCGTCGCATTATTGAATCGCGCGTTGAAGCATTCAAGAAAGAAAAGTCGAAGAAAATGGAATACCGTGACATCATGCACGACAGCAAAACAGAGCTGACAGAGCCCGAAACTAAGGTATTTAAAAAGTAAACCATGTTCAAACAATCGCCTTTGCCAACATCGCTGTTAACTCTGCTGGCGCTTGTATTCTGTTTGATATGCACAACCACCCGTGCACATCAGCAAAAGCAGGCTTATACCAGTATTTTGTTTAACGACAGAAACCACCATATTGAAGTGTCGCATCGCTTTTATCTGCACGACGCCGAGCATGCGATTGCCGATATCCTTGGCTCGCCTGCTGATTTAGTTGCCGACAAAGAGAGCCAACAACGGTTTGCCAACTACATTCAAAAGCAGTTTCGCTTGTTAAATCAACACCAGCAAATGCTGGCGTTAGGCGAAGTCGGCTTTGAAGTTGAAGGCAAGTTTTTTTGGGTGTATCAAGAAATCGCCCAACCCGAAGACTTAACCGCAATTTACATCAGTATGCGTGCACTGCAAGATGTATGGCCTGGACAAATTAATCAAGTCAATGTTGAGTATACCAATGTACCAACGCAAGGTGCCAAGGTGAGATCGGTTCGCCTTACCAGTGATGATGATTGGCAGCGGATTGATATTGAACGATAAACGTGACCCTAAACGCTAAATAAATGACGTTATAGCGTCACTAGTAAAAGTAAAAGCCTGCCTTAAAAGCAGGCTTTTTTATTAGCTCGAAACGCCGTTATTCACTCTGTACGCGTATTTATAACATTTGTCAGAAAGGTTACTCTGCTCAAAACGAGTCAGACCGGCTCATCTCCTATCCCTATAAAATAAAAAACACACAAAAAAACGCCCGCATAGCTGCGAGCGTTTTCATTGAAAATAGCACTAGGTAAAAGCGTCAGTGTAAAAGCTTATGGGAAAAGCTTGTTACTGCTCAGAGTCGCGTTTGATAGCGATAACGCCGCGCTTTGTACCTTAAACCAACTGGTTTTATTTAGAGACCATAACCATGGCAGGACGAATTAAACGACCGTTTAGCTCATAACCCTTCTGCATCACCGCTACAACCGTGTTGGCTTCAACGCCTTCAACTGGCTGCATCGACATTGCTTGATGTTGCTCAGGGTTAAACGGTTGGTCTTGCGGATCAATCGCCTTAACACCAAACTTGTCTAAGCCTGACAACAAACCTTGCAAGGTCAGGTTAACGCCTTCGTAGGTTGCTTTTTGGTTTTCATCGTCCGCGTTAATGGTTGCTAAACCGCGCTCAAGATTATCAACAACAGTCAACATCTCAGCGGCAAACTTTTCTAAAGCGAATTTTTTCGCTTTATCCACTTCTTGTGCACTGCGACGACGAATATTATCCATCTCTGCTTTAGCGCGAATAACACTGTCTTTTTGGTCGTCGACAGTCGCCAATGCCGTGGCCAGCTTTTGCTCTAACTCAATAATGCGCTGTTGTTCTTCGGTTAAAGATTCAACGTCGGCTTGATCATCAACTGAATCTGTCTCATCGTTGCCTTGTTGAGCAGTAACCTCTTCTACCACTTGCTCGGTTTCTTGCGCTACTACTGGCTCTTCAATATGTTCTTGCTGTTCAGGTTTATGTGACTCATTGGTCATAGATAACTCCACAATATCTTAGCCTGAGGTGATCAGTTTCCCCAGACGTTACCGACTTTAACGTAACTGTTTATGGGGGCATTATATACGCTTTCAAGCCTAAATTTTAACTAAAATTAGCCGCTAAGCTTTACTTTCAATAATTTCTTGGTAAAACTGCCATTATCGATTGCTAAATTTAGCTCCCCATTATACGAGCCACTTGATGAGCAGGTTATATAAAACAATAGGGTTAATTGGAAAACCCAATCACGACGGCGCTCTAGCCACCATTAATACACTGCATGAGCACTTAACTGATCTTGGGTATCAGGTAATGGTTGAGACCAAAGTGAGTGAACAGCTCAATTTCGATAAATCCATTACCTTTGATATTGTCGATATCGGTAAGCAAGCGCAGTTGGCCATTGTAGTTGGCGGTGACGGCTACATGTTAGGTGCAGCCCGGGTATTGGCAAACCACGACATTGCCGTTATCGGCGTCAACCGCGGTAACCTCGGTTTTTTAACCGACTTATCCCCCGATAACGTGATCGAGCCGCTAAATCAGATTTTAGCCGGAAACTCCAATACCGAACACCGCAGTCTACTGTTTGCCGAAGTGTATCGCCACGGCCAGTTAAAAAGCGCCAACGCCGCGATGAATGAGGCGGTTTTGCACCCCGGCAAAGTAGCTAGCATGATGGAGTTCGCGGTGTATCTCGATGACACCTTTATGTTTTCACAGCGCAGCGACGGTATTATTATTTCTACGCCAACCGGATCAACAGCCTATTCGATGTCAGCAGGTGGCCCCATTATGACCCCAACATTGAACGCATTAAGTTTGGTGCCTATGTTTCCCCACACCCTGTCATCCCGCCCTATAGTGGTAGATGGCGACAGTCATATAAAAATTGTCATTGGCGAAAAAAATCACGAAGAACTGCAAGTCAGTTGTGATGGACACGTAATCTTGGCCGCCATGCCGGGTGATGAAATTCACATTAAAAAAAGCAAGTACACATTGCGCCTAGTTCACCCCCTAGATCACGATTACTTTAACGTATTGCGCACTAAGCTCGGTTGGGGCAACAAAGTGTACTAGGGACTGTTGAACGTTGCGGTAAGCCCGTCGAGATCTCACCTTGATATCTGTTGAAAAAACACACTTGCATTATTGAAAAAACACTGTTAATTTTACTGTATAAATTAACAGTGTTTTATTTTTGTGTATCTAAAGCTCAAAAAAATACCGATACACAGTGAAACATGTCGATAAATGAGTGTCGTTTATGCTTACCAATCTTGCTATTAAAAACTTTGCCATTGTCAGCTTTGTTGAAATCGACTGGCACCGCGGTATGACAACCATTACCGGTGAAACAGGGGCGGGTAAATCCATTGCCATCGATGCATTGGGGCTGTGTTTAGGCGATCGAGCAACAACCAATACGGTGCGTGCTGGCTGCGATAAAACAGAAATCAGCGCAAGCTTTGATATAGGCAAATTAACGGCTGTACAAAAATGGCTCAAACACTGCGAATTAGAGCAAGATGGCGAGTGTATTATTCGCCGAGTGATCAGTAAAGAAGGACGCTCAAAAGGATTTATTAATGGCAACCCAGTGCCTCTAGCGCAATTAAAACAGCTTGGCGAAAAGCTGATTAATATTCACGGTCAACACGACCACCAATTATTGTTAAAGGCAAGTGAGCAACGTCAGTTACTGGACGCATTTGCCTCTAACCAGCCTCAGCTAGAGAAAGTACAAAACTATTACCATCAATACCGCAGCTTAACTCAAGAGAAGCAGCAGTTATTGGCCAGTGTTGAACAGCGTCAAGCGCAATTACAGCTACTGCAATACCAGGTAAACGAATTAGATGAATTTGGCTTACAAGCCGATGAATTTGAGCAACTAGAAAACGACTTTAAACGCCACGCTAACACCCAGCAGCTGTTACAATTATCGTCTAGCTGTTTGCAACAACTGGCCGAGAACGAACAATTTAGCGCCTTGTCACTCACTCAGCAATGCGCCGAACAGATGAGCCAACTCAGTGCTTTAGACAGTCAAGCCGCTGCGATTGCCGAGCTACTCAACGACGCGCGAATCGCCTTGGAAGAAGCTAAAAACGACTTGAGTTACTATCAACAAAACATTGATATTGACCCTGAAACATACGCCTTAATCGAAACGCGTTACAACACGGCAATGCAACTGGCGAGAAAACATCAAGTAATGCCAGAAAACTTATTTGAGCACCACTGCCAGCTCAAGCACGAATTGAACAGTATCAATAGCGACGATTCTCGGCTTGAATTTATCGACAATGAGTTAACGCAGTGCCACGAGCAATATCAACAAGCATGCCGCGCCTTGAGCCAAAAGCGCATTAAGGCTGGAAAACAACTGGCACTGCAAATCAGTAAATCGATGCAACAACTGAATATGGAAAACGCTCGATTTGATGTCGCTATTCGCCCTGTTGATGATGATAAAGTACAACCCTATGGCAACGAGCAAATCGAATTTGTTGCCAGTATGAACCCAGGCCAACCGTTAGAGCCCATTCACAAAGTTGCCTCTGGTGGTGAACTTTCGCGCATTAGTTTAGCTATTCAAGTTATTTTATCGTCCAAGGTTATCACACCAACACTGATCTTTGATGAAGTAGACGTTGGTATCAGTGGCCCGACTGCTGCTATGGTTGGTAAACAGCTGCAAGCATTAGGCGCGTCAACACAAGTGATTTGTGTTACCCATTTACCGCAAGTCGCCTCACGCGGACACCAACAGTTGTTTGTTGCCAAACTCAGTGATGGTAAGCATACCGAAACCAAGGTAAACCAATTAGACCGCGGTCAACGAGAACGAGAAATCGCTCGCTTGTTAGCCGGTGATGTGATCACCGAGCACAGTATCGCTAACGCAAGAGAGCTATTAACGGCGTAGCAAATAACCACGACCTTAGTATTGGCTCTTTTATGTCGTATTGAAGTATATTTTGAGTAACGTTACCACTTTGCTGGAGTCGTGATAGGTCGGTGTTTAGGTAAAACACGCGCTTTGAACAAATAGACAGCAAATGCTAACCACAAGTTAACTTTAGGCGATAAAAAGCTTTCATATGGTCGTCTGCTTGGTTATTATGCCAACATCACTTTTTAGGGTAGTAAGAATATGATACGAGCTTTGATAATCGGTATTGCAGTCTGCTTAACATCAGCGTGTGCTTATCGAATTGATATACCACAGGGCAATTACATTGAACAAAAACAAATAGATAAATTGCAAGTGGGAATGACCAAAGAGCAGGTGAAATTTGTCCTTGGCAACCCTGTCGTAGCCAGTACATTTGACGACGACACTTGGTACTACGTATATCAATTTTTATCAGGTAAAGAGGCCGCACTAGACAAAAGTCGCAAGTTCACGGTTTACTTTGAAAACGACAAATTGGTTAAAGCTGAAGGTGACTTCGAGCTTAAAGACAGTTTTTATGTACCAATGGAACAGTAGGCTGGTTTTACTGACCGCCATATTGTCCCACTGAGTTAATGCTATAAAAAAAACCTCAGCGCGCTGAGGTTTTTTTTATAGCCGTTGATGACGTCTTGTTAAGCTGTCTCAATGATGCCAAGCACGTCCCTCTGTCGTCTGTTGTTAAAATTTATAGCGCTTGGCTTTGCTTAACAGCGCTTTAGCATCAATTTTTTCTTGCACACAGCGTTTAACATCCTCTTTGTTAAATACCAACACCCGTTGTTGCGCTTGCTCATGATGGCGACCAGGTTTTACTACCACATTAATATGCTCGTCATCAGGTAAGTCGCGTAAACCATTGCCATATAGACAAAGCGCTTTACTTACTTGCGTCTCCAGTGACTCTAAAAAGCGTTTGTGTTCTGCTTGACGCTGTTCTCTTATTGCTTTGACTTCTTGTTTATACGCACTTACTTGTTGCTGTACTTGCTGCTTTGACGCCATAACTTCTTTGCGGCGTTGTTCTATCTGCTCAAGTTGCTTTTTAACATCGTCCTGTTGTTCTTGTTCAACGTGTAAGCGTTGGTAGTTTAAGTCCCTTTCTTCACGAGCCAAGTCACGCAACTGATACGCTAGCGCACGCTGCTTCTCCATCAGTTGACGTCGCTCTTCAACATCTACTCGGGCGACTTCAACGGCCACATTAGCGGTTTCTATTGCATCTTCTATGATCAGTTCAAAGTCGCCGCCAAATAAGCTCTCCTCATCAATCTCCTGCGTGCCGTTTTCAGTCACTATGGTGACATCCTTTGGCGCGACTTTGGGTGCTTTAGCTGTTCTAAATACACGCTGAACTCTGGGCGCGTGAAACGCACTTCGATGGCTCAGGTCAACTGTAAACACTGCGCCTTGCTCAGCCAGATAATAGCCACTTACCGAGACCATACGACGCGCGCTATTACTGTCATCGCCCTCGACAGCCGAGCGAGTCAAAATATCTTCCATAATGGCGATTTGCTCGTGTAAATTTTTATAATCAGACGCCGCAACAGCAGAGCTCGCTATACACGACGCGGTAATCGCGCTAGTGATTAAAGATTTTATAATTTTCATGTATTTACTCCTGTTACTGTGCAAATTGTGGGTCAGAACTGTTCGTTGGCAGAGGCGTATTAAGATGCGCTTCTAACGATTGGTTTTGTAATTGATAGTTTAATTGTTGCCACTGAATAGACTGTGTTAAGTTGTCTTCTTGGCGTGTTTCATTGACGAAATTGACAACACTGGCGATATCTTGTTGTCGCTCGGTGCGCGATGCACTAAGTACATATGTCGCTAACTTCAGGTTGTTATCTTGTTGTCTTGATAACAGCTCGTCATTAAAGTCAGCAAGCACATCCTGTTGCTCTTCGGCAAACGCGAGTAAACGTTGATTGATCAGTGCTTCTATATCCTTGGGTAACTGCTCAGATTGACCGAATTGAACCGTAAACCCTTGCTCTGACTTGCTAAATTGAACATTAAACAAAACCAGCGCAATCGCTAACACACTCATTGCCATTGAAGCAACAGATAGCCCTTGCCATTGCCACCAAGGCTTATGACTCGACTCATAAGTGACCGATTTATCCCACTTGGGCACAGCTTCAGACGGCCAAGCCAGCGCTTGCTGTTCGAGTAAGCGCGCACTAGCTAAGCGCTCGGCAAGCACATCGTCTTTTGCTGCAAGTTGTTCTAATTGCTCCGCTTCGTCGGCGGTAATGGTGTTATCAAGCCACCGTCTAAACAAAGCGTCTTCGATGCGTTCAGACATACTCTACCTCCAGCACGTGTTTTAATTTATCTAATGCCGCGTATAAGCGCGATTTGACGGTGTTACTTGAAACACCGATTTGAGTTGCGATTTCTTCAAACGTAAAGTGATGAAAAAACTTCAGTTCAATCACCACCCGTTGATTCACTGATAACGTCTGCATGGCAATGGTCAAGCGCTTAGCTTGCGACTGCTGCTCAGCATCGGTTAACGGACAAAATTGATTGCTGTCGTCAACCATCGGCGGTGACTCATCAAGCGACAAGGTGGGTTTGTGACGACGATAAAATTCGACACAGCGATAGTGGGCAATGCGATATAACCAGGTTTTAAATTGGCTGTCACCGCGAAACGTGGTTAAATTTCGAAACACGCTGATGAAGATATCTTGCATTAAATCCAATGCGTCATCGCGATTACCAACCATGCGCAAGGCGTAGTTATACACTTGTTTTTCGTATTGCCCTATGAGCTTCATCCAGGCGCTTTTATTACCGCGCTGAGCGAGTTTTATCAGGCTTTTTTCACTGCGTTCAAACAACGGTCCAATCCATTCATGTTATTTCTGTTAGCTATAGTCGCGACAAGTTTGAAAAAAGTTTTAACTGCGTTTAATTTTTTTCGAATAAACGCTTAATCACGTTAGCAAGTAGTGCAAAACTCGCTGATCGTTGACTGTCTACTCGCTCTAACATGGTGATCGTGCGCAGGGGTTGCTCAGGTAGCGGTAATACACACAGTTTTGGTAAGTTAGCGATGCCCTTTTTTACCGCCATTTCGGGTAAAAAGGTAATGCCAGAATGATGGATCGTCATTTGTAATAGCGTCGCCAATGACGTTGCTGAGAAGGGGTGTAGTTTGCTTTTATCAATCAATTTACAGGCACTCATCGCATGCTCTGTTAAGCAGTGCTGATCGGAGAGTAAAAAGATCGATTGCGCTGGAAGGTGTTGATAGGAAGACTCGTTAATCACTTGTTCTACGAGCTTTTTATCACCAGCGATGTAAAACGGGTCATTGCCAAGCTCTGTCATTTTGAGGTCATCTCGACCGTGTAAATCAACCGGCGTCGCCAGTACCGCCACGTCAATATCTCCGCTTCGTAATTGAGCCAGTAATTCGGCGGTTGGCGCCTCGGTGATGTACAGTTCCAATTTTGGATAACGCTGTTTGACAACATCGACAACATCAGTCAGCAAAAACGGCGCGACGGTCGGGATACTGCCTATGTAGATTCGGCCGGCATCAATGTTCCCCTGAGCGCTGGCAAAGTCGACCAGTTGATCCGCTTGATACAGTATTTGCTCTGCCATTCTAACCAACACCTTGCCGTGCGGTGTAAACACAAAATGCTTGTGCTGACGCTCTATTAACGAACAGTCTAACAATTGTTCTAGCTTAATTATCGCGCTGCTCAATGTCGACTGCGAGACAAAGCACGCGTCTGCTGCGTGATGAAAGTGTTGGTGTTTGTACAGCGCCACCAAATACTGCAGATGTTTAAGGTTGGGCAAATGATTATTCATTAAAAAAATCTATTAAGCATAGGTAGTTATAATCTAATCTATCAACTTAACAAATGCCAATTGAATACTTGTGTATCGTGTATATGTCAGGGCTTAGCGATACCTAAATTACTGGCTAAACAACAAAAAACCAGGCCGAAGCCTGGTTTTACCGTATGCGTTTGCAACTGAACGCAGCGCTTACATGAATGCGCCTTTGATCATCCAGAAGAAGATAATTGATAAACCAGCACCAACTGGCAGAGTTACAACCCAAGATACCACGATGTTGCGAACAACACCTAAGTCGATAGCGGCGATACCGCGCGCCATACCAACACCAAGTACCGCACCAACTAACGTTTGCGTGGTCGAAATTGGTAAACCGGTACCTGAGGCAACCACAACGGTACACGCTGCTGCTAATTCGGCAGCAAAACCACGGCTAGGCGTTAAATGGGTAATACCGTGACCGATGGTGGCAATTACGCGATGACCAAAAATGGCTAAACCGGCAACAATACCCAAACCACCAAGGGGTAAAATCCACCACGCTAATGCCGACTTAGCAACGATTTCACCTTCGTTGGCAACAACTGATACCACTGCAGCTAATGGACCAATAGCGTTAGCTACGTCGTTTGAGCCGTGCGCAAATGCCATACAACAAGCGGTGATAACCATAAGTACCGCAAATACTTTTTCAACGTTGACGTAATCGGCACTCTTGTTCTTTGAATCTTTAAAGTTTAGGCGAGCGATAAATACTTTACCGACAATAGCAACGATAACCGCTACTGCAATCGCGTACATATAACCTTCCGCGGTACCCAAGTCCAAACCAACGTGTTTTAGACCCTTTTTAATGGTCACTAACGACAAGACAAAACCGGCCAAGAACATGTACATAGGTACCCATTTACGGGCTTTTTCTAACGGGTTTTCAGTATTGAAAATCAGTTTTTGCGCACTGTTGAAAATGATAAACGAGAACACACCAGCAATTAACGGTGTAATAACCCAGCTACCAACAATGCCACCAACTTTGCCCCAAGCAACGGTATCAGCAGAGACGCCAACAGCGGCGAAACCAATGATGGCACCAACAATTGAGTGCGTTGTTGATACAGGCCAGCCCATATACGAGGCAACCAATAACCAAGTACCGGCTGCCAATAGTGCCGATATCATACCGAACACTAACTGCTCTGGAATATCGACAAAGTAGGACGCATCAATGATACCCTTGCGGATGGTTGATGTTACCTCACCACCGGCCAAATACGCACCGGCGAATTCAAAAATCATCGCCACAATAATGGCTTGCTTTATGGTTAGTGCTTTAGAACCTACCGAGGTTCCCATCGCATTGGCTACGTCGTTTGCACCAATACCCCAAGCCATGAAGAAACCTACGATAGCAGCAAAAATTACCAGCTCACTACCGTAATTGATTAAAATTTCCATGAATTACCCCTTAGCGTGCGAGCATAATTTCTAAACGCGCACCAACACGCTCGGCAAGATCGGCCAAATCGCCAACCCACTCAATAATTTGATATAAAAAGATCACATCAACTGGGTTGAGTTGATCTTCAATCGCCAATAAGTTGCGACGCAACTCAACCTGCATGCGGTCGGTATCATCTTCGATTTTGGCCAGTTTTTCGATCATATTTTCAACCAAATCAACCTCTCGGCCACGAAAACCTGCTTCAAGTAGATCATCAAGTTCATTAATCGCTTTTGCCGCTTGTTTTACTGCGTCTAAACAGCGGCTTACATAGGCGTCAAAGTCGGCTAACAGAGACGCTGGCGCTTCCATTTTTCGACCTAAAAAGCGACCCGCTATGTCTTTGGCTTTGTTGGCAATTTTGTCTTGTTGACTAACCAACTCAAGTACATCGGTACGTTGCACTGGCATAAAAATGCCACTGGGTAATTCGTTGCGAATTTCACGTTTCAACTTATCAGCTTCTTTTTCAAGTGATGAAATCGTTTTGCGAATATCCTCGGCTTTTTCCCAATTTTCTTCAGCACAAGCTTTAAAAAAGTCAGGTAAATGCGACGTACACTCATGTACTTTACGAATGTGTTTTTCCAAAGGTTTGATGGGTGACTTTGCAAACACACCCAGTATATTATTTCCACTCATATTTATTATCCTGCAGGCTTAACTGCGTGATTAAAAATCGCTGCCAATATACACTATTTCGCTACAAATTAAAAAAAATAGCGTATAAATATCAACCATTTTCACACAAAAAAGTTAAATTTTTACCTATTAAAATTAAAAGCTAGGCTTGCTGTAGCAATTCTAGCTTATTTCTCAAAATTTGTTGTCAAAAGACGAATTTCACTGCTCTAATAATTGATGCGCCGCATCGGCCGAAATATGGCGAATCACCTTGCCTTTAACAAAGTAAATCACGTATTCACAGATATTTTGACATCGGTCACCAATGCGCTCTAGTGCACGAGCCGACCAAATCACCGACATAATCGACGGTATTGAACGAGGGTCTTGCATCATGTAGGTCATTAACTGACGCATTAATGCTTCGTATTCGCGATCAATTCGCTCATCGCTTTGATGTACTTTTAACGCAGCATCAAAATCCATACGAGTAAACGCATCAAGCGATGCATTTAATGTTTTCAAGGTTAATTGTCCTAAGTTTTCTAAACTTAGGACCAACTCTTTTTGCTTCGCACTGAAATCTTCTAATGTAACCTTGGCGATTTTTTCCGCTTCATCGGCAATGCGCTCTAAGTCTGCGATTGTTTTGATGATAGCCATAATCAAGCGCAAATCACTGGCAGCTGGTTGACGCTTTGCAATGATACGCGTACATACCTCGTCAATTGACACTTCCATGCGATTAATTTTGTAATCACTTGATAGTACTTTTTGTGCGAGTTCTTCATTGTCTTCATGTACTGAACGCAACGCGTCTTTGAGCTGTTGTTCAACCAAGCCACCCATGATCATCACGTCATTTCGAACAGCATCGAGCTCTTGGTTAAATTGGCCTGATATGTGTCGGCCAGTATCTAATGTATCCATAATACGACTCCTTGATTAACCGTAACGACCGGTAATGTAATCTTCTGTTTTTTGTTTACTTGGTGTAGTGAACAAGGTGTTGGTGTCTGCGTATTCAATTAAATCGCCCATGTACATAAAGGCGGTTTGATCGGATACACGAGCCGCTTGTTGCATGTTATGAGTTACTATAACCACCGTGTATTTTTGTTTTAGATCATTGATTAGTTCTTCAATGGTCAGTGTTGAAATGGGATCCAGTGCCGATGTAGGTTCATCTAATAGTAGCACTTCAGGTTCAATGGCTATCGCGCGCGCAATAACCAAACGTTGTTGTTGTCCACCTGATAAGCCCAAGGCACTGTCGTGCAGTCGGTCTTTAACCTCATTCCACAGTGCGGCGGCTCGCAATGAGCGCTCACATACTTCATCTAACACGCGTCGATTGTTCTCGCCAACCAAACGCAACCCGTATACGACGTTTTCGTAAATGGTTTTCGGAAATGGGTTCGGACGTTGAAATACCATACCGACTTTGCGACGCAGCTGAGCAACATCAACGTGCTTGCCATAAATGTTTTCGCCGTGAAGCTCTATCTGACCTTCAATACGGCAACTGTCGACTAAGTCATTCATGCGGTTAATACAGCGCAGTAAAGTTGATTTACCGCAACCACTTGGTCCAATAAACGCGGTTACTTGGCCCTTGGGTATCTTCATCGAAATGTCATTTAACGCTTGCTTGTCACCGTAGTATAAATTTAATCCCTTTATTTCCAGTGCTACTTGCTCTGGTGATAAGTTATTAATATCGATGATCTCACTGCTTGGCATTGCAATTTCAGGTTTCACATTAATCATGGTTATACATACTCTGTTTTAAATCTTTAATGGGTGGTTAGAGCACAATCTCGTTAGTGCTCTAACGCCTTATACTTTTCACGTAAACGGTTACGAATGCTGACTGCAGTCATATTTAGGGTAACAATGATGGTTACCAGCAACAGTGCCGTGGCGTAAACCAATGGGCGCGCAGCTTCAACATTGGGGCTTTGAAAACCGACATCGTATATGTGAAAGCCTAAGTGCATAAACTTGCGTTCTAGATGTAAAAACGGGAAGTTACCGTCAAGTGGCAAGGTCGGTGCCATTTTCACCACACCAACTAACATCAATGGCGCGACTTCTCCAGCTGCTCGGGCAATTGCCAAAATGATACCGGTCATGATTGCAGGGCTGGCAATCGGAATAATAATACGCCAAAGAGTTTCCGCTTTCGTCGCCCCCAATGCCAATGAGCCATGACGCATATTCGCGGGAATGCGCGACAAGCCCTCTTCGGTTGAAACGATAACCACCGGTAATGTTAATATCGCCAGTGTTAACGCTGACCAAAGTACGCCAGGCGAGCCAAATGTTGGGCTTGGTAAAGACTCAGGATAAAAGAGTTGGTCAAGCGAGCCACCGACCATATACACGAAGAAGCCTAAACCAAACACACCATACACAATTGATGGGACACCCGCCAAGTTAATAACGGCAATGCGCAGTAACTTGGTAAACGCGTTGTTACCAGCGTATTCGTGTAGATAAATTGCCGCAACCACACCGAGAGGGGCAACAATCACGGTCATCAACAACACCATTAACACGGTACCAAAGATAGCAGGAAAAACGCCGCCTTCGGTGTTTGCTTCGCGCGGGTCATCACCAATAAATGCACCAATTTGCGCAAAGAACATACCTAACTTAGCAAAAAAGCCCATGTCATTGTTAAAGTTAATTTGAATGACCATGTCTAACGGGATGTCGACCGATGTACCGTCCATTGCGCGAACGACGATTTTATCGCGCTGCACCTCCTCTCTGAGGGTGGCTAAACGACTCTCCAGTTGCAAATATTCAGCATTAAGAGCTTGTCTGCGACTGTCAAACTCAGCTTGCAGATTATCATCAAGCTCGCCATCAAGTTGCGCTTTTCGCTCTTGTAAGCGAATTCGTTCTAGCTCGTAGTTAATGGCGCCGATATCAACTTTTTGCAACTCGTTAATATCGTCCTGCAAGTCATTAACGCGCTCAATAAACGAGTCGAGTTGCGCCGCCTCGACAGGCTTGCCATCCATGTATACCTGTTCGATAAAACCGTAAAAGTTACCATTGGTGCGACGTTCTATCACCGCAACGTTTTGCGGCAGTGAACGCTCGACGATCATCGGCCCCAACACCCAACGAAAATCTAGCGGTACCAACTCTCGGTTACCGGTTTTAACTAAGTAACGAGTGACATACTCAGCGTCGCCTAGGTCGAGTTCGATATGCTCTAGCTGCGAGGCAGGGACTTGTTCAGTGTCATAAATTTCACCAATAACCGTTGAGCGTACGCCACTTGGATCTTGTAATTGAAACTGATGGATATCTGATGGCCAAAAGTACGACAACCCTCGAGAGGCAATCAAAAACAATAAGCCAACAACAGAAATCAAGCTAATAGTCACACCGGCGGCGCTTAGCCACACCCAAGGAGAACCTGATTTAAACCAATTATTCATTGTTCATTAACCCCTAAAGAGAACTGTATTTTTCACGTAGGCGCTGGCGCACAAACTCAGCTAACGTGTTAAAGAAAAATGTAAATACGAACAGTACGAACGCGGCTAAGAACAAGATGCGATAATGCGAACTACCAACTTCTGATTCAGGCATTTCCACCGCGATATTGGCTGATAAGGTGCGCATACCTTGGAAGATTGACCAATCGATTACCGGCGTATTACCCGTTGCCATCAGTACGATCATGGTTTCACCAACAGCGCGACCTAAGCCCATCATAACGGCAGAGAAAATACCGGGACTTGCGGTTAATAGCACGACTTTAACTAAGGTTTGCCATTGTGTAGCCCCTAACGCAAGGGAGCCGGAAGTGAGGTGTTTTGGCACAGAAAATATCGCATCTTCGGCCATTGAGAAGATGGTTGGAATAACCGCAAAGCCCATGGCGATACCAACAACTAACGAGTTGCGCTGATCAAAGTCAATACCTAAGTCATTGGTTAAATATTGACGCATATTACCGGCAAACAAAGCGTCTTCAACCGTACCTGACAAAGCAAATGCCAACCATGACGCCAACACTAAAAACGGCAACAATATCAATGGCGAGTACGCTTCTGGTAATAACACTTTGTATTGTTTCGGTAAGTTATACCAAACAAATGCCACGAGAACCGTTGTCAATGGTAAAACGATTAACAGCATAAATACCGCAGGCAAATTCTTTTCTATTAACGGCGCCAACCACAAGCCAGCCAAAAATCCGAGAATAACCGTCGGCAACGCTTCCATTAACTCGATGGTAGGCTTAACGCTACGACGCATAACTGGTGGCATAAAGTAGGCCGTATAAATGGCTGCAGAAATAGCAATCGGTACAGCAAACAACATTGCATACATCGCCGCTTTCATCGTACCAAACGAGATTGGCATCAACGAGAACTTGGCCTCAAAGTCATCCGAACCCGAGGTTGATTGCCAAATGTAATCTGGCTCTGGATAACCTTCGTACCAGACTTCTTGCCATAACGCAGACCAAGTCACCTCTGGGTGCTCGTTATCAACCTTCAGTAGCTCTATACCGCTATCCACAGCGATAACCAGGCCATTCGCTCGAGGCGTAATAGCCATAACTTGTTGGCCGCGATTTAATAGTTTCCCTTTCCACAACTCGGATTCTGAGGTGGTGTAGTAAATACCAACCAGACCTGACTCGGTAACAGCATAAAAGCTTTTGCGATACCGCTCAGGATAAAGTTCAACAACCGCTTCACTATCGCTTACCGCAAACGAGCGAATGCGTTTGAAGTGTCGACCATCTTCCGCCGCCACTTCAAAGTATTGATGAACTTGGCCGTCGCTTGTGCCCAACAAAACCGAACTCGAGCCGGATAACAAAGCCATTGAGGTTATGTGTTGATTAGGCTCGGTGACCGGAATAAATTCGGCGCGTTTAGGAACGTCCCACTCATCGGCAAAGTCATAGACATCAACGCGATCTCCGACGGCAACAAACGCAGTGCTCATATCTGGCGTAATGCCTACAAAATTAATGACATCAACATTTTCTTTCACCACCTGATACTCAGCAGAGTACTCAGGGTCATAATCGAAGTCGTCTTCGGCAACTAAGGATGTTTTAATTAAACGTTGATCTGCGGTGACCGCGATAAAAGTAGCGCGCTCTGTGCTCATCGCAAACGACAGACGACGAATGGCCTGTTGCTGTTCATCCACCAAAATCGCCTCTTCACCAAGCGGAAAATCAAGGCCTGGATGAATAATACGCGTGTCGCCAATAAATTCCGCCTTAAAGGTCGGTCGTACAATTCGCACCAAACCGCCGTCGAGCAACAAAATATACTGACCGTCATTTGAGCTGTATACCGAGACTAATTGCTCATCGTTGCGAACTAAGTCACGCTCGAGTAACAACTGACTCTTTTGGCGGTTGTTATCGGCCTGGATTTGATAAAAACGAATAATACCTTGATTATCGATATCAAAGGCAATTTCCTTTAATTCATCGACGCCCGTTGCCAAAGTAGTTTTAGCTAGCGATTGTATTTGCTGCGAAGGTTCAACCGTTGCTGATTCAAATACTGGCTTTATCACGTAAACAAGATATAAGAAGATCAGAACGAGGGTGAACAGGACACTGACCCCTCCTGCGGAAATCATCCATCGGGCAAGATTATTTTTAACTTGCCTAGACTTCATTGTTTTTGCTGTTATCGACACAGAACAACCTTTTAATGCTGAGTAAAATTATTAGCTGTGGCGATTATAAGTAAGAAATATGACAGTTTTGTTACACATCCGAAATATTCGAAAAAAAAAGCGCGTCAGACCCTACCCATTAGAGTATTTACTTTTACAAAAACAGCTTATAAACAATGCCTTAAACTTATTTCAGCGAGCATATGGATTCACGGAACGAACTTGCACTGCAATGCTGTAGATAGCATGGTTACACTGACTGTGCATGACCTAACCCAACAAAAAACTGCTTGCGCTCAATTTACAAGCCATTAACACACAAAGATAACGTGGTTATATGACAGTTTATTGACACTTTTATGAATTTTACAGGGCTCTGATGTTATGTGCTGAAAAAGTCACGCCAGGAAACACCTGATTGAAATCTACCATGACTAGATTTCATCGCAGTCTGTAATGCGTTATGATAACGGTGTTATGGATGAGAAAACGCAAATTCGATATTTGAAAATTAGCATTGTCATTGGCTTACTATTGCTACTCGTCGGTCACTATATATTGAGCTATAGTGACTTGCCGACGCGCTTGGGCATTAACGGTCTGATTCTAGGCGGTGCTTGCATGGCAGCAGGACTTATCTTTTCCCTGCCAACAAAGATGTATTTAACGTTTTTATTAGTCACCAAAGAGAACAGGTCTAACGCCGCGCAGAGCGAGGCCAAGCAGAGCAATGTCAATAAATAGTGCTTTGCCGGCTATTGCTAGGGCTCAGCCCTACCCTTTGGCTTGGCCGATGTCAATTCGCCGCTTCACCTCGCTGAGTGATTAGCGCATATAGCCGGTTTTAACAAACAAAGTACAACCTTGCTCACTGAACGGCGTGTGCTTTGAAAAATGAGGTGAGCGTATCCAAGTGCCCTTGGGATATTGACCGTATTCATCCTCAAACACGCCATCTAACACCAAGATTTCTTCCCCACCAGGGTGCACGTGTTCAAGGAAATAGGTTCCGGGTTGCCAGCGTACCAATGCGGTGTGCTCGGTTGCAAATGAATGCAAAAGCATAACCGTTAGGCCTGGTACGCGTCCCGGTAACCAGGGCTGTGTTCTTGTATTGATATTGACCGGTATATCATCGCCCGATTGAAACTGATTTAATTTAACAAATAGCTGACAGCCTTGCTGGCTCGCAGGGCTGTGCTTAGTACCTGGCGGGTTGCGAAAGTAACTTCCCGCGGGATACTGGCCGTGCTCGTCTTCAAACACACCGTCGAGTACTAAAATCTCTTCACCACCAGGGTGATGATGTTGACTAAAACTAGCATGTGCATCGTAGCGAACAATACTGGTGGTCAAACCCGATTCTTGCTCTTCTCGCTCTAATTTTTTGCGCCACACCCCAGGGCTGGGTGAGTGTTGCCAATCCATGTGCTCGGTGTTAATCACCAAGCGTTGTGTTCTATCTAAGTTAAGCGACATACATAAGCCTCTGTGGATACCATTTTGAATTAGGCGCTGACGCCAACAGGCGTGTACCTAATTATCTGTTACCACGATCACTAGGGCAAGCTCGAGTTTGAGCTAAAGTTTACCTGAACAATAAGCAACACATCTGCTTCGGGTCTGTTAGTTGTGTCGCATTTGCTAACAATTTAGCTTAGCTAATTCAACGAAAATCATTTACTTATCGCCTACTTTGTTATAAAACGAGTGCGCTTAAAATTATTTATCCGCGTATAAATGGGGTGACCAACGCTTATAAAGTGGCAAACCTTTACGATAACCATATAATAAATAAGACGTTTATCATAAATTTATTGCGCTGAAATCAAAAACCTAATAGGGGAGTTTAAATGAAAGCACGTATCTTGACGCCTATCGCTCTGGCTGTTGCTTTAGCAGGCTGTAATGCCAATAACAACGACGTAAATTCAAATCAAGTCGCCACAGTAGTAAGCGACGCCGACGCTACCATGCAAAATCCATTTTTTAGCGACTACACAACTCCATACAAAGTTCCACCGTTCGAAAAAATCAAAATCGCTCACTATCGTCCAGCATTTGACCGCGCGATGGAAGAGCAAATTGCGGCCATTGAAGCGATTGCTAACAACAAGGCGAAGCCAACGTTTGAGAACACCATTGAAGCAATGGAAATGTCAGGCGACTTACTAACCAAGGTAACTAATACCTTTTACGGTTTGATCGGCTCTATGTCTACGCCTGAAATGCAAGCCATTTCGAAAGAGTATTCGCCAAAATTATCGGCGATGGCTGACGATGTTTACTTAAATGAAAAACTGTTCAAGCGCGTAAAAGCGGTATATGAGCAAAAAGACGCGTTAAACTTGAATACCGAACAAAACACACTACTTGAAAACGCATACAAGGGGTTTGTTCGCGCCGGTGCCAACTTAAATGAACAAGACAAAACTAAGCTTCGTGAATTGAATAAGAAAATTTCCAAGCTGTCTATTGAGTTTGGCGAAAACTTATTAGCGGAAACCAATGCGTTTGAATTGGTTATTGATGACAAAAACGATCTAGATGGTTTACCAGAGTCAATCATTGCGGCGGCAGCGGCTACGGCTAAAGAGCGCGGCCATGACGGCAAGTGGGTATTTACCACTCATCGCCCGAGCTTTTACCCGTTTTTAACCTACTCAACCAACCGCGAATTGCGCAAGCAGATGTTTCACGCCTACACACACCGCGGTGATAATGACAACGCCAATGACAACAAAGCTATCGCCTCTGAAATGGCCTCGCTTCGCTACCAACGTGCACAATTGCTAGGGTACAAAACCCACGCCCATTACGTGTTAGAAAACAACATGGCAAAAACGCCGGAAAACGCATACCAGTTATTAAACCGCGTTTGGGGTCCGTCGTTAGAACGCGCCAAACAAGAAGTTGCCGATATGCAAGCCTACGCTGAAAGCGAAGGGTTTAAAGGCGAAATTAAAGCGTGGGATTGGTGGTACTACTCAGAGAAAGTACGCAAAGCAAAATACGACCTTGATGAGTCAATCACTAAGCCGTATTTTGAACTAAATAACACCATGCAGGGCGTGTTCTACACCGCAGAGCAACTTTGGGGCGTTACCTTCAAACAACGCGATGACTTACCAAAATATCACCCAGATGTGACCACCTATGAAGTGTTCGACAAAGACGGTTCAAGCATTGGTGTTTACATGACTGACTTTTACGTGCGTCCGTCAAAACGCGGCGGTGCGTGGATGAGCTCATTCCAAAAGCAATACAAAATGTACGGCGAGAATGAAAAGCCGGTGATCTACAACGTATTAAACTACCCTGCTCCAGTTGGTGATGAGCCAGTACTGCTTACCTTCGACCAAGCATCAACCTTGTTCCACGAATTTGGTCACGCTATTCAAGGCTTGCTATCTGACGGTTACTACCGCTCATTAACCGGTACTTCACTACCTCGCGACTACGTAGAGTACCCGTCGCAAGTTATGGAAAACTGGATGACCGAGCCACAAGTGTTGAAACAATTTGCTAAACACTACAAAACCGGTGAAGTGATCCCAGCAGAACTTGTTAAAAAGATCCAAGACTCCGGTAAGTTTAATCAAGGTTTTGCGACCACGGAATACATGGCAGCAGCACTTCTCGATCTTAAGTGGCACACTCTTGAAACGGCTGAGTTACAAGATGCGGACGCGTTTGAACAAGCAGCGATGGAAGAAATTGGCTTAATTGAGCAAATTGCACCGCGCTACCGCTCAACCTATTTTGCCCATATTTTCTCAGGCGGTTATTCGTCGGGTTACTACGGCTACATTTGGTCAAATATCTTTGATGCCGATACATGGGAAGTATTTAAAGACAAAGGTATCTTTAACCAAGACGTGGCGACAAGTTACCGAGAAAACGTACTAGAAAGTGGCGGAACCGAAGATCCGATGGAAATGTATAAACGCTTCCGCGGTCAAGAACCAAATCCGGATCACTTACTCGAGCGTCGCGGTTTATTAGCTAAATAACAACGCGTACTATCGATGAACAAAAACGCCTGCTTTTGCAGGCGTTTTTTTGTGTCCACATCAGACATTCGCTCTCGCAGCGCAACACCAGAAGCTCTGGCTTACTCACTCAGTGTTAAAAAGCCATCCGCATCAAGTGAACCCGTATCACCCGTTTTAAACCAGCGACGCCCGTCAAGTTCAACAAAGGCATCAGCAGTTTGTTGCGGTGCATTGACATAGCCTAGCATCATTTTACCCGATGCCAGTAACACTCGACCGATATCACCCGTTGCTAATGGCGCCATCGTCTGAGGATCGACAATGCGAAAAGCACAACCAGGTAATGGCATACCAACACTGCCTGGTTTACTGCCTACTTGTACTTGCATGTCGGATAAATCAATTTTATCGGCAATGTTTAAACTGGCTACCGGCGTCACTTCACTAACCCCGTAGCCTTGATAAATATCGAGTTTAAACTTATCGCTAAACTGCTGGCGCAACTGTTGCCATTGTGCTTGTGTCAAGCCTGCACTACCCGTTGCAATGAACCTCAATGACTGTAACATCAACGGCTTTACTTCTTCGTTGGTGGTTAACGCGCGAAGCTGCTCTAAATTGCAATACAACATAGTCACTCGATTACGAGCAATCGCGTTTGCTAAGCTCAACACATCATCACCATCTGGAGTAAACACCAAAGGGATGCCTTCAATTAGTGCTAACATATTGGTAGCGATGAATCCCAGCGCTTGCGACATCGGCACTGATGCCATCATCGCATCGCCATCGCGAACGCATACAACATCACTGATTTGACGGATATTGCGGCCAATATTGCGATGACTGAGCACTACCCCAGTTAAGTTGCTGTTCGCAACGCCCTGTTGGCTGTTAGCGGTAGATGAGGGGAACACTATGCACGCGGCGCTGTCGATACTCACCTGATGAGTCAGAAGTCTATTACACAAACTTGAAGGCAAAACGCGCAAAGCCATTGTCGACAGCCAAACGCGCCAGGCAGAGACACCAGAGTGTAACTGTTCGATGTATAACACCCTAATATCATTGTCGCTACGTATTGGCTGGGTCTCGCTAACTAGCTTGTGGGCAAGCGCTTTACTGGTGATCACCGTATCAACACTCGCCGCCTTACACTGCGCCAAAAGTGTTTCACTACTCTGATGCTGATCTAAGTTAACCACCGCTTGTCCGTTGGCTAAGACCGCGAGATTAGCCAATATGCTATCGGCGTTTAACTCCAACAGGATGGCGATGTGCTGCTCCGTTTTTGGCTCAGGCAGTTGCCTTGCCAACACACAAGCTGAGCTGATCATTTGACTGTAGCTTATCGTCGTTTGCTGATCTATCATCGCCGCTGATGTCAACCGGCGTTTGGCATTATTAATCAGACTGGAGATCAACGGTTCGCTAGTCTGGCTTTGGTGATCAATGGCATCATCGGCCAAGGCAAAGATATATTGCTTAAGTTGTTGGGCATCAGTCTCCATTGGCAATGGTTTGCCAAAGGCAATGACCACCTCTCGTCGCCAACTTGATGCCGTGTTTTCACGCAATCTTTCGCTGTATGAACGCGATAAACGAGAGCCCCAAAGGCCGTGTAAATAAAATGGCACAATACAGCCTTCAACACCATCAACAACGCGTTCAAAGCCGGTGCGAAACACACCTAGATGCCCCGTGCGCGAAATAGCCCCTTCGGGAAATAAACACACGACATGTCCCGCTTTAAGGGCTTTGTTAACGGCGGCAAGCGAGTCCTTTGAGTTGCCACGACTGATCGGGATCACGCCAAACAAATCCATTAACGGGCGCAAATACCAGCGTTGATAAATACTGCGCAACATCACAAAGCGCACTTTGCGCGGACAGGCCATTTGTACCAATAGGCCATCGATCCAGCTGATATGATTGCCCAACAACAGTACACCGCCTTGCGTCGGTAGATGGTCAAAACCAACCACGTCAAGCTTATATCGGCGGCGCATAATAAAGCTGGCGATAATCCGTACCAACGAATGAGGAAGTTGCCAAATAGTGTATAGACTGCCAATCAGAGCAATAACAAACAGCGCTTTAAATACACCAACGGCTTGAATCCCCCAATTAACTAATAAAATGGTAATGATAAGCGCCGTTAACATGCACACATTCTGGATCCAGTTATTGCCTGCCAGTACGGTAGACAATTGATCGTCTTTGGCGTGATATTGAATCAGCGAGTTTAACGGGACGATGAACACCCCTCCGCTAATACCGGCAATTAAGAATAACACAGCCATGGCGTACGCCGAGTCCAATTGAGCGATGGTAATTAAACAGCCACTAAAGGTTATCGCAGATAGAGGTATTAAGCCTAATTCAATGTGGTGTTCTGACGCTTTAGCAGCAATGATTGAGCCAATAATAATACCAATACCCGTACATGCCATAATGCCTTGTACTATCAGCGCATTGTCCGAAGCGAGTACCTCTTTTGCAAACGAGGGGAATGTAGCCAACATCACTTGCGACACCGACCAAAACATGGATAAACCAACAATGGCTAACCAAATAACCCGATTGGACCAAATACTTTTAAGGTTTTGTTTTAAATAGCTGGCACGGATATAGCGGGAAAAGACCAACTGTTTGGACGGATCTTTGTCTTTGGTATGGGGTAATTTACTAGCGTAATACCACTCAATCAATGACAACGCGACAAACACCCAACCGATAACAACCATTGATGGCAAGATTGTCTGTGGCGTTAACGGGCGTATTTCTGGTACCAGCATTTCAAAAAATGCAGAAAAGACAAATGTCCCGCCAAGGATGGCAACAATGGTTACAGCTTGAACGCTGGCGTTGCCTTTGGCTAAGTTTTCAATGCCGATGAGCTCTTTTAAATAGCCGTATTTTGCCGGCGAATAAATTGCCGATTGAATTCCCATGGCTAAGGTCATAACAAACGCAGCCTCGAACCAACCTTGATAGTAACACAGGGTGATAACACTAGTTGCAACAACTGCAACGATGGCACTAATACGCATAATGTGTGGTTTAGGATACTTATCGCCCAAATGTCCTGAGACGGTAAATAACAAGATAAATGGCAGCAGTATCAATGCATTCAATATAGCTGTAAGCACGATTTGCGTATTGCCATCATACAGCTTGAACACACTGTTTTGGACCACTATTTTGTGGCCAAGATCAACAAATGCGTTAATAAAAACCATTACCATGTACGGCAAATAACCTGTTATGCGCAGTAATTGTTTCATCTAGTCGAAATCCTATCGAGATTAGTCATGGGCTTAGCCTGCGGCAACACCACAAAAAATGCTACTAAAATTATTTTTGTTGCAATATTCACTACCAAAGGTATTAATATACAATACCTTTTTAGATATTACTCACCTTACCGTATGTCACAAACTTCAGTACTACTCGATGGCGTCAAAAAATTACTAAAGAGTCACGGATTAACTTATGCTCATGTTGCCAAGCAACTAGGCCTTTCTCAGGCTAGCATTAAACGTTTGTTTTCAGAAGGTAATTTTTCATTACACCGGCTTGAGATGGTGGCGTTGATGATGGATATGTCGTTAACTGACTTACTCAAACAGATTGAACGCCAACGCACCACACTCACCGAACTAAGCGTGCAACAAGAACAAGACATTGTCGCTGATATAACACTATTGCTGGTCACCCTATGTGTTATCAATAAGTGGACGATGCAAGAGATTGTTGATTACTATGAGCTCTCTGAAACCGAATGCTTGCAAAAATTAATCGCCCTCGACAAACTTAAAATCATCGAATTACAACCGAACAATCGCATAAAGTTGCTCGTTGATAGTCATTTCCACTGGCGAAAAAACGGACCTATTCAACAGTTTTTTCAGCGTACTGTTGCACAAGCCTTTCTCGATAGTAGCTTTTCACGCGACGATGAGTGTTTGATCGTCTTAAACGGCATGCTCAGTCAACACAGCAATCATCATTTTCAACAAAAATTGCAGCGTTTGGTGGCAGAGTTTAATCAGTTAAATGACGAAGATAGCCGATTACCCCTGCCTAAGCGTCACGGTACAACGGCGGTACTTGCGTTGCGCAATTGGCGAACTGGATTATCTCAACAATTGGTAAACTGTGGCGCACCGGCGATTTCCCCATCAAAGCCGACCCCAAATGAGTATGACTAAGCGCCGCGGATTACGATGCCATATTGCGGGTCTTGAGCTGTACACGCAGTTGCTTTGTGAGTCCGCTTATCTCGTCTAAAACACAGCGTTGTGCAATATTGAGTGTCGTTGACGCATTGTTGTGATTTACAAGGCCAACATCATCAGGCGTCGTTAAGATAGCATCGTCAGAGGCGAGGTATTGGCGCAGTTTTTCATCTAAACGGATGGCAAGTTCTGATAGTGTTGAATAACCAAACAGCGATGCCGAGCCCGCAATTTGATGCACTACCGCTTGCAATTTTGACCAGTTTTGACGTTGATGAAAGTCGATAACTTGCTGTTCTACATGTGGTAGGCTTTGCTCGAATTGCTCAATCAAATCGGTCATATCCGCGGCGATACACCTGTTGGCTGAGCTCTCTTGTTTATTTGACTTTGTTTGTGAATCGGAGCGCTCAGACAAATAGCGCGCCAATGTCGCGACGAAGTGCTCTCGCTCAATCGGCTTTTGAATATGGGCGTTAAAACCAAGCTCGAGATAACCCTGTACCTCATGGGTCATCGCGTTAGCAGTAACCGCAATTATCGGCTTCTTATACCCTGCCGCCCTTAACTGCTTAAAGGTCTCAATGCCATCCAAGCGGGGCATTTGAATATCGAGCAGGATCATATCAATGGCGCTGTGATCTTCAGTGTGATCGCTCGTAGCTCGATGACTGCCTATTACCGTATCTAACACCTCTAAGCCGTCACTGGCGAGTAAGACCTCGATACCTAACCCCGTTAACAATTGAGCGATATAACGTCGATTCGTTGTATTGTCATCGGCGAGTAACACCCGACCGGTTAATTTAGTCGATGAAAGTGCATTAGCTGGTAGCTGTTTAACCGATAATTGGTCATTAAAAATTCGCTGCACGGGCATCGAAAAACTAAAACAACTACCTTTGTTTAAGGTACTGGTTACCGATATTTTTGCCGACATCAGTTTGGCCAACTGGCTTGACAAATGTAAGCCAAGCCCTGAACCACCAAAGCGTTGGTGAATACTCGCGTCAGCTTGAGCAAAACTGTCAAAAATTGAGGACAATTGACTTTCATCCATGCCGATGCCAGTGTCTTTTACAGTTACCACAAGCTGCTCGTGCTCTACCCCTAGCGTTACCAAGACCGAGCCTTGCTCGGTAAACTTTATCGCATTGGCACACAAATTGATGATAATTTGTCTGATGCGCAAATGATCAACATAAACCGAGCATGGCTGAGGAAGCTGATTGTCAATGACAAAGTCGACCCCCTTTTGTTTGGCCTGCTCGCCAAATAAATTGGCTAAGTCGTTACTGAGCAATGATATGTCGTTTAGTGATGGAGACAAGCTCAGCTTGTTCTCCTCCATTTTACTGAGATCCAAAATATCGTTAACCAGCAATAATAGATGTTTGCTATTGGCGTGAATAACGTCGACTTCTTTGGCAACGTCTTGCGCTTTAAACTCACCGTGAACAATGGCCTCAGACAAGCCAATTATGGCGGTAAGAGGCGTGCGAATTTCATGACTCATATTAGCCAGAAATTGACTTTTAATGCGGTTTGCCTTCGCCAACTTGGCGCTGGCAAGTTCAAATTGTTGGGTGCGTTGGTGCACTTGCTTTGCCAAATTTTGATTGTATCTTTGGTCCTTGTATTTGCGATAGATAAGAAACACCAATAAGGCCAACATGATCGTAATAACAAAGACAAAATCGCTCATCTGTTGTTTCTTTTGGTGGGTTTCACTGTCTAATTGACGCTGCTTTTGAGTCAATTTTAACTGCTGTGCTAGTTGTTCTGATTCAAACTGATCGAGTTGCTGAGAAAGTTGACGGTTACTTAGCTCGGTGTAGTCTGCATCGCTTTGACGATACCAGGCCATAGCCTGCTTAAACTCACCTTTGGCGGCCAGAATAAGTGACAGTAGCCGCTGATTATCAAGCACAAGCATCTGATCTTCGCGCTGCTGGCTTAATTCGAGTGAGTCATTGACATGCTTGAGTGCCATGTCAATATTACCCCGTTGGTACTGTATCTGAGCATTGATGTATGAACAGTTTGAATACATCTTAGAATAATTGTTCTTTTCGGCGTTAACTAAGCACTTGTGTGCGTAATCGGCTGCTTTTTCATAGGCTCCCATCACCGAATACAACTCAGCTAAGTTATTGTACTGACCAATGACGTCGTACTCTTTATTGTTATCTTGATAATATCTCAACGCCTTGTACGAATACTGCTCGGCCTGTTGGTAATTACCCGCTTGCTTGTGCGCAAGGGAAATATAAACATAGGCTTGCGCCGCATCGTACAGATTGCCTCGTTGTTCTCTGGTATTGATAATGGACGGTAAAATTTGCAGCGCTTTATCGTAGCGATTCAAGCTAAGATACAAGCCTGAGATATTAAAGTTGATATCCAACTGATCGTCTTCAGTGCCTACTTGATCATAAAGCACCTTGGCTTTTTTAAATATTGAGAGCGCTAGGGTCGGCTCCCCTTTCGCATCGAGTACCAGGCCCATATTATTGTATAAATGCGCTAACTCTATTGGTTTGTCGGCCTCGATATAGTAATCAATAGCCGCCTGATACTGGCTCAGTGCTTGAGAATAATTGCCTTGATAGTAATAAATCACCCCGGTCAATTTATGAAATTTAGCCACCGTTTCCAAGGTTTGTTTGCGCTCACCATACTGACGGCCAAGAATAGCGGTTTGGGCAGCCTTTTCTAACTCACCACGCTGAAACAAGGTCATTACCCAAGCTCGATATATTTGTTCGACTGCGTTACTGTCTTGCTCAAATAAAGCGATAAGCTCAAGCATCTGCTGCTCAACCACCGCGATATCCGCCATGGCACTGACCTGCTCTAACTTGGATTGCAGTTCGCTCGAAGGCACGAACTCATTGGCGTTTACGCGATGCGATTTAAGCGTGATTGAGCTCGTAAAAAGGATCAACCAAGCCAACATAACAGTGGATAACACTGGAGAAATTAACGCTTTCAAATCGATTACTTAGGTTAGTTAATGCTCAACGTTGAGCGATTGAAATGGATACTTTAGGTTATATCACATTCGGCTCGATATTGAACCCCGTAGAATGGTGATAATGGTAAATGGCTCACTATCTAACTCTGTACAGTTAATACGCTAACGCTATTAGCTAGCAGATTGACAGCCTTGACTGTTGGCGCTTTTATTGCGGTAAATTAGTTGTCACAGGCGACGGCTATAAACTAAAATAACGCCCATAATTATTTACATTTCAACTTTGATTAAGGTTAACTCATGGCTCTGCCTGACAAGTTTATTTACTCAATGCACCGCGTTTCTAAAGTGGTGCCTCCAAAGAAAACCATTTTAAAAGATATTTCTATTTCGTTTTTCCCTGGCGCCAAAATTGGTGTGCTCGGTCTTAACGGTGCCGGTAAGTCAACCCTACTGCGTATTATGGCGGGTGTGGACAAAGACTTTGACGGTGAAGCAAAGTTATTGTCGGGTACTAAAGTGGGTTACCTTCCACAAGAGCCGGAGCTCGATGAAAATGCGACCGTACGCGAAATCGTCGAGCAAGCAGTGTCTGAAGTTAAAGACGCACTAGCAAGGTTAGATCAAGTGTATATGGAATACGCCGAAGAAGGCGCTGATTTTGATGCCCTTGCCAAAGAACAAGGCGAACTAGAGGCGATCATTGCCGCTCACGACGGACACAATATTGACAACGCCCTTGAGCGCGCAGCCGATGCGCTTCGCTTACCAGAGTGGGAGCAAAAAATTGGCGTGTTATCCGGTGGTGAACGCCGTCGTGTGGCCTTGTGTCGTTTGTTACTTGAAAAACCCGACATGTTGTTACTGGACGAGCCAACCAACCACTTGGATGCCGAATCTGTTGCTTGGTTAGAGCGCTTCTTACACGACTATTCAGGCACTGTGGTGGCGATTACCCATGACCGTTACTTCTTAGATAACGTTGCCGGTTGGATCTTAGAGCTTGACCGCGGTGAAGGCATTCCATGGGAAGGTAACTACTCGTCATGGCTAGAGCAAAAAGACGCCCGTCTAGAAATGGAAAAACGCCAAGAAAACGCCATGGCCAAGACCATCAAACAAGAGCTTGAATGGGTTCGTCAAAACCCCAAAGGTCGCCAAGCGAAATCAAAAGCGCGTATGGCCCGTTTTGAAGAGCTACAAAGCCAAGAAAATCAAAAGCGCAATGAAACTAACGAGTTATACATTCCACCTGGGCCTCGTCTTGGTGACAAAGTATTAGACGTTGAGCACGTGACCAAATCATACGGTGATCGCGTACTGATTGACGATTTGAGCTTCTCAATTCCCAAAGGCGCAATCGTCGGCATTATCGGTCCTAACGGTGCCGGTAAGTCAACCTTATTTAAAATGCTATCGGGTGTTGAACACCCCGACTCGGGCAGTGTGAGCCTAGGTGAGACCGTACAGTTGGCATCTGTTGATCAGTTTCGTGATGACATGGTTGATACTAACACCGTATACCAAGAAATTTCAGAAGGTGCCGATATCATTCGCATCGGCAATTACGAAATCCCAGCACGTGCCTACGTATCGCGCTTTAACTTTAAAGGTAACGATCAACAAAAGTTCATCGGCGATCTATCAGGTGGTGAGCGCAATCGTGTCCACTTAGCGAAATTGGTAAAAACCGGTGGTAACTTATTGCTGTTGGATGAGCCAACCAACGACCTAGACGTAGAGACTTTGCGTGCACTGGAAGAAGCGTTACTGGAGTTCCCAGGCTGTGCCATGGTTATCTCCCATGACCGTTGGTTCTTAGACCGCATTGCCACTCATATCATCGATTATCGCGATGAAGGACAAGTGAACTTCTTCGAAGGTAACTACACCGAATACGATGCGTGGTTGAAGAAAACTCTTGGTCCACAAGCCAACGAGCCACACCGTATTAAGTACAAGCGTATTAGCAAGTAATCGTTTATAGCCAACAGCAACAATATGCGATAAATACAAAAACGCCTGCGCTATCTTACTTACAAAGCGCAGGCGTTTTTTACCTCTATCTAGCTATTATTACTACAATAACTATTCTAAAAACTCATAAGAATCCAATGCTTGACGTGCTTGGGCTACCGTGCAGTTAGCTAACGTCACCAATTCATTAACACTGATATTTGGGTTGCGCTTTACAAATTCCAGAATATCGGCCTCTGTGTAGGTCCCTATTTTACTTTCAAGTAATGCCAGCACCCATTGCCAGCTAGGTTCTTCATGCTGGCGCAACGACTCACTTATCTGCAATAACTGCTCACGGCTAGCACTCAAACGCCAATTCCGAGAGCGACCAATACGCGTTAGCTCACATCCTGATTGACGGATAATCGCCTTTAATTCGAATGCTCGCATTGCTCTTCGCAAAAATGACGGCAGCATAATATGCCGTACTTTGGCTGTATTTCGGCTCGACTTTTGACCACTCATAAGTTTTTGTAAAGCTAACGACAAGACTGCCCAGTATACCAATACTGATTATTTTGACAATTCTCCAATCGCCAATGGTAATAAGGTACTAAAACACTAACGATGATAAAATCATCAACGAAAAGGCGATAAACAGTAATGTTGTTACGCGTTTTAATTTGTCTTCATCAAGACGAGATAGCCAGCGTTTACCGGCATAGACGCCAAGCACACAACTAACGGTTAATGCTAAGGTGGCACTTAGCCATACCAAAACAGGTGTTTGCGTCATGCTAATCGTCGCCACAGCCAGTTGAGTTTTATCGCCCATTTCAGCAACGATAATCAATAAAAATGTCGAAAGAGCCACCCCTTTAGTTAGTTTACTGGGCGAATCATCTTGATCTTGCTCATCACCTTGCCACGTTTTCCAAGCGAACAACAACAATAAACCAGCGGCGCATAACTTTAATGCTACCTCAGGTATGAACTGACTGAAGCTCATACCGACCACCACCGCCAATGCATTGAGTAACATAAACGCACTAATTGCCCCAAGTAGAACAGACCGTGCGCGATATTGCGCCGCTAATGCCATACAGACCAGTTGCGACTTATCGCCGAGTTCAGCGATAAAAATTAAAGCGAAGGTGCTAAGACCGTTAATAAGTGGGCTAACCGTAGTTGCGAAATCCATAACTTAGAATCTTATTTAAACGTTGGCGACTTTAAATTTTTCTGTCAAAACAAAATTGATGAAAACAAAACACCTCGCATAAAGCGAGGTGTTGCATTGATGATTAGTTGTCGATACCGTGTAATTCAAAGCATTTAACTAAAAGCTCTTGTTCACTTTCTTTGTGCTCTGGATCTGGCTTTATACAATCGATTGGGCAAGCGGCAACACACTGCGGCGTGTCATAGTGACCGACGCACTCAGTGCATCGGTTAGGGTCGATCTCATAGATCTCCTCCCCCATGTATATCGCTGTATTTGGACACTCAGGATCGCACATATCACAGTTGATACAGCTATCAAGAATCTTTAAAGCCATTATTGGTACCTAAATTACTGACATTATTAGCTAGCACATTAGGGCAGTAATTTACCGCCCTATTCGCTTACGACGTAAAGCGTAACAAACTCTTTTGTTACTAGACTTTTGCCGCTTTGGCGCCGTCTTGGTTTTGTGCAAATGGGTGGCGCGTGTTTTCACCGTCATTTAAGTAGCGCATGATAATACCATATTCGATATCAAGGTCGGTATCGCACTTAATTTGTACAATGTAACCCGAGCCTTTGGCATCGTGAATTTCTTCGCCTTTACGGGTTTGCATATACTCTAGTACAAAGCTCTTATTGCCTTTTGGCGTCATCAGTTCGATTTCATCACCCGTTAAGAACTTATTCTTCACCTCGATTTCCAGCAAACCATCGTCAGTGCGTCCCAACACTTCACCAACAAATTGTTGTGAGTCGGATTTTGAGTAACCGTATTCAAAGTTTTGCAAGCCATCGTGGCGGTGACGCGATAAGAACCCTTCGGTATAACCGCGACTTGCCAAGTGCTCTAAGTCTAACTTTAAGCGCTCGTTGAAGCTGCGACCTTCAACCGCATCCACAATCGCTTGCTTGTAAATTTGCGCTGTACGAGCACAGTAGTAGAACGACTTAGTGCGACCTTCAATTTTTAACGAGTGTACGCCCATTTTCACCAAACGCTCAACGTGCTCAATCGCGCGTAAGTCTTTTGAGTTCATAATGTAGGTACCGTGCTCGTCTTCAAACGCCGGCATGTATTCACCAGGACGCCCCTGCTCTTGTAACAAGAACACTTCATCGGTTGGCTTAAACTCTGGATCTGCATTGCCATTTGGCGTCCAAATTTCAGGCTGTTCGCTACCAATGATAGGTTGCTGTGGTTCTATTGCAATAATATCACCGTGCTCATTTTCCTTGGCATCGTGAGCGTTGTACGACCAACGGCAGGCGTTGGTACAGGTCCCTTGGTTCGGATCTCGCTTGTTGATATATCCAGATAACAAACAACGACCTGAATAGGCCATACACAGCGCACCGTGGACGAAAACCTCGATTTCCATTTCCGGTACTTGCATACGGATTTCTTCGATTTCATCTAGGCTTAATTCGCGCGATAAAATAACGCGCTCCACACCTTGTTGATACCAAAACTTCACCGTTGCCCAGTTAACCGCATTGGCTTGAACCGACAAGTGAATTGGCATATCTGGATACGCTTCGCGCACCATCATAATAAGACCAGGATCGCTCATAATCAGCGCGTCTGGCTTCATCGCCACAACCGGTTCGATATCGCGTAAATAGGTTTTTAATTTGGCGTTATGCGGTGAAATATTACTAACCACATACAGCTTTTTACCTAAGCTGTGCGCCTCATCGATACCGATTTTAAGGTTTTCAAGGTTAAATTCGTTATTGCGCACTCGCAACGAGTAACGCGGCTGGCCGGCATATACCGCATCGGCGCCATAGGCAAATGCATAACGCATATTTTTTAAGCTACCGGCTGGAGATAACAACTCTGGAACAAACATAATCTAAAAACCCTAAACATTGTCTGGATATATAAAAGGGCGCTATTTTAATGCCGATAACAAAAAGGCGCAATACACATTGAGTTAACAGCTGTAACTAAGTGTAATTGCGCCCGATAAAATACCGCTGTGCAGCGGTTTTTACGATTCTATATAAGCATCGGTTGTAAGCTCAAATTGGGCTAACATATCTTCGATAAACTTGTTTAGTTCGCCTGTCATCAAGGTAAAGTCGGCATCGATTTTAACCAAGATGTCGTCATTGTTTATATCATCGTTTTGTTCAAATACGCTGTCGTGAAACTTAACCCGTTTAACCGATAGATCATCGCATAAAATACAGCTCAACACTTGTTCATAATCAAACGCAATTTTAACCACTTGTTTGTCGGTATTTAAATGAGCGATGATTTCATCTGATAATAAGTCTTGGTTTTTACACTTAATAACCGCGGCATCTTCGCCCATCGCCTTTAATTCACCTTCAAAGCCAATAACAAAACGCTCGGGTAAGCTCTGCTCTAATAGCCAGTTGGTCATGATCGTTTCAGCGCCAGCCTCAGCGGCAAAACTCGTTACCGGTAATGAGCCTAAACACTTGCGTAGTAAAGCTAAAAAGTCTTCGGCTTTACCGCGCGAGCTGGTATTGACCACGATAATATTCTTTTCAGCACAAATATACCCCTGAGTGTCGGAGATACGCGAGAAAGCGCGCGGCAATAATTCAAAGGTAATGTCTTCTTTGAATTGCTCTTTTTCTTTTTTAGTGGCCTTGCGGCTATGCTCGTGCTCAAGTTGCTCTATTTTTGCTTCAAGTTGCTCTTTAACCACAGATGCGGGCAATATTTTTTCTTCTTTGCGGGCGTTCAATAAAATACAACCATTTGCTTGGTGCAACAAACGATCTCCGTGTTTGCCTAGCGCGCTACTCCAACCAAAGCGTGACATTTCTGTTTTACCACAGGGTGCAAATACGTGCTCTTGCAAGGCACTTTCAAGTTCTTCTTCGGTGATGGTAAACGGGCGCGTAAACGCAAAAATAAATAAATTTTTAAACCACATGATGAAATTCCTAGACCAACCTATATTTCAAGGTAAGGGTGATTATCGAATGAAAAGATAAGAGGGAAAATAATAACCAAAATGGACGCAACAATATATCTATTTTTTTAAGGCATCCGTGACCTACGCCCTGATCGGGCAGCAACTTAGCTCAACAGTACTTTTTAGTCGCTATTTTGATTGATGCCCAGCTAAGTTTTAACCGACGATACTTTGTGAGCTTGGAAACACAATGACAAAGGTGCTACCTTGGCCAAGTTCAGAGTCAATAATAAGCTCTCCGTTATGGTTATTAGCGACGTGTTTTACAATCGCTAACCCCAACCCCGTGCCACCAGTGTCACGCGAACGAGATTTATCGACTCGATAAAAGCGTTCCGTTAATCTTGAAATATCACTTGGTGCGATACCACAGCCATTATCGGTAACGCTAAACCTGCACTCATCGCCCTTCCTGTTCCAGCGGATTTCTATGACACCGTTATCATCGGTGTAATTAATGGCATTGATTATCAAATTAGAGAACGCGCTTTTAATTTCAGACTCTACCCCCAAAAGATCTAACGTCGAATCGATATTTAATCGAATATCGTGAGCCTTTTGGTGGTTAAGCCACTGTACCTCGGTGATAATATTATCAATCATCGTGGCAATGTTGATGCGTTGTTCCATATCGTCGGGGTTATTTAGCTCAACTTTAGACAGTACTAATAACTGTTGTACAAGGCGATCCATGCGCGACACTTGCATCTCCATTGATTGCAAACTCTTTTGCCAATGGGGGCGCATAGTATCTTCGTCGAGCATCATTTCTACGTATCCACGCATAACCGTTAACGGCGTTTTTAACTCGTGAGAAACATTAGCAACAAAGTCGCGGCGCATCTTCTCAATTCGTTTGAGTTGGCTGACATCTCGAGCTAACAGTAAATACTGATATTGGCCATAAGGCATAAAACGCATTTCCAGTTGTTGCTCCGGCTTATCCGGAGAGACAAGCGAACACGGCTCATTAAATTCTCGTTTCTTTAAATAGCGCGTTAATTCTGGCGAGCGCACTAAGTTGGTGATGCGTTGAGCGGAGTCCTGAGGCCAGCGAATATTGAGCAAACGATTGGCTTTCTTGTTTGACCAGCGAATGTTAAAGTGCAGATCTAAAACAACGGCAGCATCTGGCAAAGCTTCGGCGCCATCGCGATATTGACGAATGGTTTTACTTAACGTTTTTTGTTTTTTGCGATAGCCCTTAATACGGCGATAAAACCCATCATATACGTGTCCCCATACTCCCTTAGATACCGGCGGGTAGAGTAAGTTTTTATGCCATAACCAATGTATCAAACCTATCAAAGCGCGATAATGTAGAATTAAGGTTACCGCCGCACACAGTAACAGTGCGGGCCACATATAGCCAAACAGATAACCTAGCCAACCACAGCAAGCAAAAATAACCAGCTGTTTCACTAAAAACTGTCGCGCCGAAAAGCGATATATCATAAGGCGTGTTAATCTCTGTCTATTGCGATGTAACTTTGGTAGAAAAGCGGTAACCTGCACCTCTTACCGTCTGCACAAATTCATCGTGACCACGACCCGCAATGGATTTTCGCAAACGACGAATATGTACATCAACAGTGCGGTCTTCAACATAAACATTGGTGCCCCAGACATTATCCAACAGTTGCTCTCGAGAGTAGACACGCTCTGGATGGGTCATAAAAAAGTGCAGCATCTTAAATTCTGTAGGTCCTAATTCTATCGGTATATCATCAATGGCGACACGATGTGAAACAGGGTCGAGCGTTAGTCCATGGCATTCGATGACTTCTTCTAGTGCTGTTGGTGCAACGCGACGTATTACTGCTTTAATGCGCGCAATAAGCTCTTTAGGCGAGAAAGGCTTGGTGACATAATCGTCAACGCCAACGTCAAACCCCTTTACTTTATCATCTTCATCCGACCGCGCAGTAAGCATAATAATCGGAATATGACGTGTGTAATCTTGCTGTTTTATTTCACGTGCAATTTTTAAACCGCTCCCCCCCGGTAACATCCAGTCAAGTAATACCAGATCCGGAAGCGGATCGGTTAATAAGGATTTCGCCTGCTCATAATCACTCGCTTCAACTGGATTAAAGCCATTTTGTTCGAGTACAAACGCGATCATTTCACGAATGGGTGTTTCATCTTCAACAACGAGAATACTTCGTTCCATAGCGGTTCCAACATAAAATAATGTCTAAAAGGTCGAGTAGGCATATTTTGCCAACCATATATGACACTTTTATGACAAGCACCATTAAATCATCACATTTTCGAATAACGCTTTTACACAGCTTATACCAGCTTCAGGCAAGCCGTCTATAACATCATGTGCTTATATATAATCCTATGTTTACAATACGTTTTTATAACTTTATTTGACTAATGTGATACTCTCGACACCAACGTTAAAACAATAAAAGCCATGCGCGAGCGCATGGCTTTTATTAGAGCGTATTAACTAACACATTAAAACTTGTATTCAATGCCAGTTGATAAAAAGGTGCTGTCTTCTTCACCTGTTAAGCTCTTATCGTTGTCAATCGAGGTTGCCCACGCAAACAATTTAGCGTTTTTCGCAAGCGCATAATCAACACCCACTGAGTAAGCCATGTACTCTACATCATCACCAAAATCTTCTTCTGCTGATTGTACTTGACCTTTTAAAGTAAAGTCATTGATCTTATATGCGGCGCTAACCATAACACCCGAGGTTTCGTTGCCTGACTCAACTTCTTCTTGATTATGTACAATCAAGCCTAACGTCAACGCACCAAACTTAGTTTGTGCACTTGCTCGCATGTTGTCATAGCCTTCAATATCACTATCAATTGCAATCGAAGCAAAAAATTGTGATTTCTTAAGTTTTGCGTCACCGTACATTAACGCTGCAGAAAAGCCATCGTCACCGTTATTTTTGCTTATTTGGTCTTTATCACCTTCTGCAACATAGGTAATACCAGCATAAAAATCACCGAACTTAGGGGTAGTGTAAGTTAAGGTTTCACCCATGCGGTTCTCACCTTTCCAAAGGTTTTTAATATCACCTTCGTAATCGCTGAATAAATCAATTTTACCCTGAGATTGCTTTAACATGGTATCGTTACGACCTAATAACACCGTACCGAAGTCGCCTTTTAAACCAACGTATTGGTTACGCGCTTTGATATTATCAGCGCTGTCATCAGCCATCTCTAACTGCATTTCCGCCTTGTAAACAACCGACAGGTTATCATTTACAGCCAGTTCACCATTAACTCCTAATCGAGATGCATTTGACTTTACTTCAGTGGTTTTTTCACCACCTTCATCAGAGCTTTGTAAACCAACATTTGCTTTACCGTAAAAGTTAATGTCGTTGCTCGCCATTGCTGGTGCACTCATAGCTGCTAATAAAGATACTGCGATAGTTGTTTTCGTTAAGTTCATTGTCTTAGTCCTATTAAACAAAATAGTTTTATCAGCTCACACCGGTTTGGTTTAACAAACAATACAAATAATTTGGGTGTCAGCCTTATTTGCCGCTAGTGTGCCATGAGTTTATGACACTTTTGTGACAATGTGTCATATTTTTGACAAAAAAAATGAACAGTTAATAACATGTTAATGACAATTTTAACGTACCTGTTGCGAGAATATCCCCCCCTGATAAGTCATCAACGATGGATGCCTAACGCTATGCGCAATTGATAAACGTGAGTTTGGGCAACGTTTATTGGCATTACGTGTGTGATTATCCCGTGCAGCATTGCTCTGTGGCAGTGTGGCTACCTCTACACAGCTGACCTCTGTTCTGTCGCTCACAAAGCCTGCTTTTGCCTCAATTTAGAGGATAACACAACGCGTGGTGAATAATGCGGTCAGATAACGACAGGATAAATGGTGACGCTTACCGCAAATTTGCTCTCACTTCACCCAAGTGTTGGTTTTCGAATAACTGAAATACCAATAGTGGTAAGACGGATACTGCATCCCGTGTTATTGGTGTTTTGAATCTTACACAGCAGCCTCAAAAAACATGCTTTGACTACAAACTTTGACTATAGCCCTAGCTTTCTACATAGCACTTCATGATCGCGCTAAGGTATCAATACGGCCTTAACAAAAAATGTTAATTGTCATAAAAGTGTCACACTTACGCATTAGTATTTGCATCGATAAAGTTAACAATTTAGATATTACTCTTGTGGAGATACACTATGAAACTTAAAAGCTTACTAACCGGTGTTGGTTTAGCTGTGGCATCACTTACCAGCTCAAACGCACTAGCGCTTGATGAAAACCTACCGGTATACAAAAAGACCAGTGGCATTTCAGGTAACTTATCATCTGTTGGTTCAGATACTCTTGCCAATATGATGACGTTTTGGGCGGAAGAATTTAAACGCACCTACCCAAGCGTTAATATTCAGATTCAAGCGGCTGGTTCATCTACTGCGCCGCCGGCATTGACTGAAGCGACGTCAAACATGGGCCCGATGAGCCGTAAAATGAAGTCAAAAGAAATTCAAGCGTTTGAGAAAAAATTTGGCTACAAGCCGACTGCGGTACGTGTAGCAATTGATGCACTAGCAGTATTTGTACATAAAGATAACCCCATCCAAGGTCTTAGTATTGAGCAAGTCGATGCGATTTTCTCTTCAAATCGCAAATGTAAAGGCGAGCAAGATATCAATCGTTGGGGCAAACTTGGCTTAGAGGGTGACTGGACTGGCAAAGACATCCAGTTATACGGTCGCAACTCCGTATCAGGCACTTACGGTTACTTCAAGGAGAAAGCACTGTGCAAAGGTGACTTCAAAAACACCGTTAACGAACAACCGGGTTCAGCATCGGTAGTACAGTCGGTTTCGGCATCACTTAACGGTATTGGCTACTCAGGTATTGGTTACAAAACCTCAGGCGTACGTGCATTACCTTTAAGCAAAAAAGGTACAAACTACGTTGAAGCAAATATGGAAAATGCGGTGTCGGGCGACTACCCTCTATCGCGTTACTTATATGTGTATGTAAACAAACACCCAAACAAGCCTCTTGCGCCAAAAGAAGCGGAGTTCTTAAAAATGGTGTTGTCAAAGCAAGGTCAAAAAATCGTTGAAAAAGACGGTTACATTCCGCTACCAGCATCGGTGGTAGAAAAAGAATTCAAAAAGCTAGGTCTGTCGTTGTAACAAACTCCCTCGCGCAAGTAAAAACGGCTCGCATTTGCGAGCCGTTTTTTTTTATCTTATTTAGATATTTACATCAACAATCAAGTCGTCTTCGATATCTTCAAGCGCACCGATTAATTGGGCTAAATGCTGCTCGGTATTAATGGCCACTAAAAGCGACGCCTTAAAAATAGGTTGACCAAAGTGCGGCGCATTGCCTTGACTGCTTACCAGTTTTACTAAGTTGCCATGGCTCTTGTGAATCACCGCTGAAATATCGCCAATAATACCGGGGCGGTCGTTGGCGGTAATATCGATGGCTATTTTTTTGTCGTTATACAGTACCGGCTCGGCAACTTTAATATGCATATCAAGCGCATCAAATGCACTTAGCTCATCAATCAATGCTTGTGCATTCTCCTTGGCGACCATCACCTCTAAAATACCGGCAAAGCACCCCGACAAATGGCGCATACTGCTGGTTTGCCAATTGCCTTTGTGACGTTTAATTATGGTCGCTAACTGTTCAACCAAACCTGGCTTGTCATCGCCTAAAAACGAAATCACCACATGTCTCATAATACGCCCTCGCCTAACACCAGAAAAAATATACGCTGTATTACTCATTAATAACAAAGCTTTGTATTCAAGTCCAATATTGGTTTTCGGTTATCGATGCCGGATTTAATCAACTGTTGCTTGCGAAACGCGTTGATTATTTTTATTCTCTTAGGGTTAATACAACCTATATTTGGGGAATATATTTTGAAGAAGACAATGAAACTGGCGAAAGTGACCGCTGCAATCGCATTAGCGACAACACTTTTTAGCTGTGATAATACGCACACTGCAACACATCACAGCGCACAGTTGTTACCAGAAGCACAATCTCGCTTAGATATTTATAAACAAGTCACCTTAAACGCCGACTTGAGCCACCTTAGCAATAACCAAAAGCAAATGTTGGCGCTGCTTATCGATGCCTCAAAAATTATGGATGAACTTTTTTGGCGTCAAGCATACGGTGATAATAAAGACCAATTTTTAGCGTCAATTGACGGTGCAAAGGCACAGCGTTTCGCCGAGATTAACTACGGTCCCTGGGATCGGTTAAACGGTGACAAGCCGTTTTTATCTGAGACCGACGTAAAGCCTATGGGGGCACAATTTTACCCAGCCGACATGAGTAAAGAAGAGTTTGAGCAAAGTCAGTTCAACGGTAAAGATGGCTTGTATACACTGGTGCGTCGAGACGAACAGGGAAAACTCTACGCTCAGCCTTACTCAGAAGCTTACGCTGAAGCACTTGAACGCGCAGCCGCTTTACTCAACAAAGCAGCAACGCTTGCCGAAGACAACGAGTTTGCCAATTACTTAACCATGCGTGCTAAGGCGCTTCTCACCGATAACTATCAACCGTCTGATTTTGCCTGGATGGATATGAAAAACAATCCCATTGACGTGGTTATCGGTCCAATTGAAACCTATGAAGATCAGTTATATGGTTATCGCGCCGCATTTGAATCGTATGTGTTAGTCAAAGACATGGCTTGGAGTGAAAAACTGGCCAAGTACGCTCAGTACCTACCCGAGTTACAAAAAGACTTACCGGTGGCAAAAAAATACAAAGCTGAAACACCGGGTTCAGATGCCGACTTAAACGCGTATGACGTAATTTACTACGCGGGTCACTCCAATGCGGGTAGCAAAACCATTGCCATTAACTTGCCCAATGACGAACAAGTGCAATTAGAAAAAGGCACCCGCCGTCTGCAGTTAAAAAATGCGATGCAAGCCAAGTTTGACCATATTTTGGTACCTATCGCCGAGCAACTTATCGCCGAAGACCAGCGTAAACATATCACTTTCAATGCGTTTTTTGCCAACACCATGTTTCACGAAGTGGCTCACGGTTTAGGCATTAAAAACACCATTAACGACAAGGGTACGGTGCGCAGTGCACTGAAAGAACACGCGTCGGCTTTAGAGGAAGGTAAAGCCGATATTTTAGGTTTGTATATGGTGCGACAACTGCTTGAAAAAGACGTTATCAGTGAAGGCCAACTAGAAGATTACTACACCACTTTTATGGCTGGTATTTTCCGCTCAGTGCGCTTTGGCGCAAGTTCTGCGCACGGTAAAGCCAATATGGTGCGCTTTAATTACTTTGCCGACCAGGGAGCATTCACCCGTGATGACCGTGGCTTGTATCGCGTTGACATGGCGAAAATGAGTGCGGCGATAGACTCGTTATCCGAGCGTATTTTAAGTTTGCAAGGCGATGGCGACTATCAAGGTGTGGCTGAGATGGTTACAGAGCTTGGCTTGATCAGAGAGCAACTGGCCAATGATTTAGCCAAGCTTGAAAAGGCCAATATTCCGGTTGATATCGTGTTTGAGCAAGGCAAGCAGGTACTGGGCTTAACCGCTCTTTAACCAAACCAACGCTAAGCAGGCATAAAAAAAGCGCTAAGAGCTTCTGTTCTTAGCGCTTTTTATTTAACAGGACAGCCGCTTGATAATTAGCGCGGCTCTATTGCCTTCTATTTACACTCTATTGGGCTTCAGTGGCAACGGGAAAATTGCTGATCACGGTTTCACCGGTCAGCACATTAACCACCGCGAGTTGATCCACAGGGTTGGCGATCAACAAACCGTCGTATTGCACTGGATCGTCTTGGTATCCTTCACCTGATACATTACAAGCAAAGGCCAGTGTGTAAACAGCATCATTGGCATCGACATCCGTAGCAAAGCCTTCACCGTTTGGAACAAAGCCAAATTGGTAGCGATACTCTACCACTTCACCAGCTGTACCGTTGTCATCTTCGACCATGACCTTTTCAACTTTTGTACTGGCAAATGGGGACACAGGGTTTTCTGGTAATGCGTCAGCACTTGGCACAATGTATTCGATATCATCGACGTCGATATTGTCGATGAGGTTTAGCTCATTGCCCGTTTGATCGCCTTGGTACAAGTACACCGTATGGCTTTCACCGGTACAGGTTGGCATTACGCCGCTTAGCTCAGACTCGTTAATTAACGCTACCAAATCGACATCGCCGGCGATATGACCACTGCTGCTACTGGCGGTGATACGTACCCCATGAGGCTTGACGATAAAGCCATTTTTAGCGGCATCATTTCCGCGCAACACCAACGACTGACGCAAATCAAACTCAACCGTATACGCTGGACCTTCTGCCGTTTGCGTTGCCCCCAAGACCACATCAAACTGACCGAGTTTTAAGCGCGTACTAGGTACTTTTAAATCGTATTGAACATCGTCGTCTAAGGTAACCCAAGATTGGCTATTATCAACCACAAGTTCCATCTTATAGCTTCCTAACGCCACTTCAATACCATCATCTTCATTGATAATGGTTAATTGATCCGAGCCCGTGTATTGCAGTAAGTCAACAGTGACCATATCCGCACCATCAAACGTGTCGATAACCACAGTATCGCGTCCGTTATCATCCGAGCCATCATCGCTATTTACAGGAATGAGTTTGATTTGGTCAATACTGACGACAACCTGTTTGGCTCCATCAACAGGTGCATCAGACACACCGAGTGAAAAAGCGACCTTGGTTTCGTTGTCACTATCACCGCCACAACCAACAAGAGAGAGAGCCAATGCGACTGCACCAGCTAAATTGGTAAATTTATTATTCATTATCTTAAACCCTAACATTATTGTTATAAATGAGCGCGCCAATAGGTTGCCAACGCTCTGGCTTATGCCAACACAAGCAAAGCCCTAGCACCAATTAAAGGTATAGGAGCTAATTTCTATTGCGCGCCCTTTCGTGCCTATCCTTGCTAGCTTGGGAGCTCGTCCCGTTAGCTAAGTACTGATTAGCGCATCGTTATCCTTGATACGCCAAAGTATAGTAAAAATGTCACGACAAGCCCAGTAGTTAACTGTACAGGGTGTGTACAGTTAACTACTGGATTAGGTTGAATCTCGTGAAATAACAAAGTTTACAGGGCCGCATTGCTCTGTCACATAGCCTGATAACGGGCGAGGGTGTCACCTAGCTTGCTCGTAATATGTAACAAAAAAGCCGGCGCAACATACGTTGCACCGGCTGATCATGTACAGAATGAATTATCGCTATTGTGGGCGGTACACCTTCACATTGGCAAAACCGCTTTCGTGTAAATACAAAGCTTGTAGTTTGCTCATCACCCCGCGGTCACAATACAGTAAGTAGGTTTTGTCTTGCGCCAAATCACCAAACTGCGTTGCTAACTTGTAAAAAGGAATGTGCTTAACCTCGACGTGCTCAAGGTCGAGCGGTTTCGCATCTTCTTCTTCTGGGCTGCGAATATCCAATACCACGTGCTCGGCACCGGCATCGGCAACCATCTCAACCTCTTGGATGGTTTGCACTTCCTGCTCTGTTTCAGCATTGATGTCGCGAACGTCCATTACCCGCGCTTGCTCTACCACGCGTTCGATTAAACTTAGGTCAAAATTCGCTTCTTCCGCTTCGATTTTTGACAACACCGCTTTCACGGTTGGCTTTTGCGAAATGACGCCGCAGTACTCCGGCATTACTTTAGCAAAATCTTCGGTACCAATTTGGCGGGCAATATCAATAATATCTTGCTTGTCATAGACCGTTAACGGGCGCAAAATAAGTTTTTCCGTTACTCTGTCGATAACCCCGAGGTTGGTTAGTGTTTGGCTTGACACCTGCCCCAAGGCTTCTCCGGTAACGAGCGCTTCAATGCCCATTTTATCAGCCACTAGCGTTGCTGCGCGCATCATCATCCGCTTCAACACCACGCCCATTTGACCGTTGTCGATTTTCTCAAGTATCTCGGCGACAACAGGCTCAAAATCAACGGCAATAAATTTCACTTTATGCGATGCGCCGTACTTATTCCACAGGTAATAGCTCACCTGCTTAACCCCTAATTCATGGGCGGCACCACCTAAATTGAAAAAGCAAAAATGGGTACGAGCGCCCTTTTTGATCATTTGATAACTGGCGACGCCTGAATCAAATCCGCCAGACATCAGCGATAACACATCTTCTTGAGTTGGAATTGGAAAGCCGCCTAACGCTTGGTGACGCTCACTGATGATAAACAGCCTGTCTCGATTGACCTCGATGCGAATGGTTACATCCGGCTTTTTCAACTGTACTCGTGCCGATTCAACACTTTGATTCAACCCGCCACCGACGTATTGCTCTAGCTGCAGCGAGCTAAAGTCATGCTCTCCCACCCGTTTAGCTCGCACACAAAAGCTTTTATTTTCAATCGTATGAGCGTGTATTGCTAAGGTTTTTTCAAAGCAGTCATGCATCGACTCAAACGGATATTCAACCACTTCGAGAAAATGCGTGATGCCGGGAATGCACTTAAGTGTTTCAATTAACTTAAGGCGGTTTTCAATAGATTGCGATGTACTGGTTACTTCGATATTGTCCCAGTTCATCTTAGTGCGAACGTTATCGTCAACGCGACGCAATACATTTTTGATGTTCGACTCTAAGATTTTGGTGAAGCGTTTGCGCACGGGACGCGACTTAATGGTAATTTCAGGTTGTAACTTTACGATAAATTTCATTATCAAAACCGAGCGATTAAAAAAACTGAGGTATTATACACGAACGATAAAGCGATTCGCCAATGTATGTAGGTATTTAAAGTCTATACCATTTCTCGGCAATACAGGTTAAAATGAACGTTTATTCATGAACGAGCTCGGGATAAACTCGAAGCAATAACGGTGATAACAGTGAAAAAGCCTGAAAATCAAAGCTTTGAAGAGTCTATTACAGAGTTAGAAGATATTGTAGCTCAATTAGAACAAGGTGAATTGTCGCTCGAAGATTCAATGAAATTATTTGAGCGCGGATTGGCGTTAAGCCAAGCAAGCCAAAAAAAACTGGACACTGCTGAGCAAAAGATCCAAATACTACTCAACAAAAATGGCGAGCAACAGCTTGCGCCATTTAACCCTAGTGACGACACAGAAATCTAATGCAGTTGCACAACCTAGCCGATTATCAACAACGTATCGATGCGTATTTAACTAACCAGTTAGATAACCTGGAGTGTAACGATCCCCGTTTACTAGCGGCAATGCGCCATGGTTTATTGATTGGTGGCAAGCGAATGCGCCCTTATTTGGCCTACATTACCGCGGACATGTTGCAATTAGATTTGGCCGACATCGATCCTATCGCCGGCGCATTGGAGTGTATTCACGCCTATTCATTGATTCACGATGACTTGCCAGCAATGGATGATGACGAACTGCGCCGTGGGCAGCCCACGTGCCATATCAAATTTGACGAAGCGACCGCTATATTAGCCGGTGACGCGTTGCAAAGCTTAGCCTTTGATATCATAGCAAACCATCAATTTAGACACATTGACGCCCAGGGCCAATTGCAACTTGTTCAACAGTTAGCACGTGCCGCCGGTTATGTCGGTATGTGCGGTGGACAGGCCATGGATTTAGCGGCGACCGACAAGCAAGTCAGCCTTGAACATTTGCAAACTATCCACAAGCTAAAAACCGGTGCGTTATTGAGCGCATCGATCATGATGCCTGCGAGCTGTTGTCGCGAGTTGTCGGCGCAGGCAACTAGTGCGTTGCGCCGGTTTGCTGAACAAATCGGCCTCGCATATCAAGTTCACGATGATATTATTGACATAACCAGTAACGACGAGACGTTGGGGAAACCGTCAGGATCTGATCTGCAAGCAAACAAATCTACGTATCCTGCATTACTCGGCTTACAAGGCGCGATTGAAAAAGAACAACAGCTGTTCGAAAATGCCCTTAGCGCTTTAGCTACGTTACCTTATGACACCCAAGGTTTAGCTGATTTTTCAACGTTTATCATTAAACGTGCCCATTAAATATATTTGATTATTATGACTATAGAAATGTCTGATTACCCATTGCTAGCAACGATAGACGAGCCTCATCAATTGCGCAGTCTTGCTCAGGACCAACTAGAGCAAGTCAGCAATGAGTTGCGCCAGTACCTACTCAACTCGGTGAGTAAGAGCAGTGGTCACTTTGCCTCTGGATTAGGTGCGATAGAGCTCACCGTTGCCTTACATTACGTGTATAACACCCCGTTTGACAATCTTATTTGGGATGTAGGTCATCAAGCCTATGGGCACAAAATTTTGACCAAGCGTCGCGATCAACTGCACAGTATTCGACAAAAAGACGGGCTACACCCGTTTCCTTGGCGTGAAGAAAGTGAATACGACGTACTCAGTGTTGGTCATTCGAGTACCTCGATTTCAGCCGCACTGGGCATGACTGTAGCCGCAGAAAAAGAAGGCAAAGGACGCAAAACGGTTGCTGTTATTGGCGATGGCGCAATGACCGCAGGTATGGCGTTTGAAGCGTTAAACCACGGTGGCGATATTCACAAAGATATGCTCATTGTGTTGAACGACAACGAAATGAGCATTTCAGAAAACGTCGGTGCATTAAACAAACACTTAGCCAAATTGCTCTCCGGTAGTTTATACACTGGTCTCAAAGAAAGCTCGAAACGCATTTTAAACTCTATTCCGCCGATCAAAGAATTGGCGTCGCGAGCAGAAGAGCACATCAAGGGTATGGTGGTACCGTCAACATTTTTTGAAGAATTGGGCTTTAACTACATCGGCCCCATCGACGGTCACGATGTCAACGCTTTGGTCGATACCATTCGCAATATGCAGCACCTCAAGGGGCCGCAAATTTTGCATGTGGTGACCAAAAAAGGTAAAGGTTATGAGCAAGCAGAGCAAGATCCAATCAAGTATCACGCGGTACCTAAATTTGATCCGAGCAGCCAATCGTTACCGAAAAGCGCACCAGGTTTGCCCACCTACTCTAAGGTTTTTGGTGACTGGCTATGTGCGATGGCGGAGCAGGACGACAAGCTAGTCGCAATCACTCCGGCAATGCGCGAAGGCTCGGGTATGGTTGAATTTAGTCAGCGCTTCCCCGATAAGTACTTTGACGTAGCCATCGCAGAGCAACACGCAGTAACTTTTGCAGCGGGTTTGGCCATTGGTGGCAACCACCCGGTGGTGGCTATTTATTCGAGCTTTTTACAGCGCGCTTATGACCAGTTAATTCACGACGTTGCGATTCAAAACCTACCGGTGTTGTTTGCTATCGATCGCGCTGGTATTGTTGGTGCCGATGGTCCGACACATCAAGGCGCATTTGACTTGAGCTTTATGCGTTGTATCCCGAATATGGTGATCATGTGTCCTGCCGATGAATCGGAATGCCGTTTGATGCTCACCACTGGACACAAACACAATGGACCTGCTGCCGTGCGCTACCCGCGCGGCAATGCAATCGGCGTTGAATTACAGCCAATTGATCAGACCATAGAAATTGGTAAAGGGCGGGTACAACGCAAGGGTGAAAACGTTGCCATTTTGTCGTTTGGCACCATGCTGCAAGTGGCCGTACAAGCCGCAGACGAGATCAATGCCAGCGTCGCCGATATGCGCTTTGCCAAGCCACTCGATAAGACACTTATCGATGATTTAGCCGCCTCTCACGACTACATTGTTACGGTAGAAGACAATGCCGTTGCCGGTGGCGCGGGCTCTGCGGTAAACGAATATATGCTCGCCCAAGGTTATGCCAACAAGATGCTTAACATCGGTTTACCCGATGAATTTATCAAGCACGGTACGCAAGCTGAAATCCACCAAGAGCTGGGCATTGATGCAGCAGGCTTGATCGCTAAGATCACCGGGTTTTGTCAAGGCTAGACAGGCACCGAATTGCGCTTAAGCTAAGCGCTGTAGACGACATAAAAAAAGCTATAACGACAATCCGTTATAGCTTTTTTTTTCGCCCGCATATCAACCTAGTTCACCCAGCACACCAGATCTTTATTGTTGCCAACTAAATGGCTTGTATTCGTTTTCTTTGGGGGCTATTTTTAAATACAATTGATCAGCTTGTTCGCGAGCGCGCTTTATTTGATCTCGCGATAGCTCCCGAGAGTCCATATCCATACTTTGCTCAGCTGGGCCGTAACCGTTAAACGCCGCTACGCGATTCCAAATATAAGACTGCTGTATATCCTTGGAAACGCCCTTACCCTCGTAATACAAAATAGCTAAATTAAACTGAGCCAAAGCGTAGTTTTGTTTCGCCGCGTCTTCGTACCACGTTGCCGCCTTGACGAAGTTTTGACTGGTGTTAACCCCGTGGTGATACATCAACGCTAAGTTGTATTGTGCGGCAGCCAAACCTTTTTGTGCAGCCCTGCGCGTGTATTCAAAGCCTTGGCGTTTATTAACCGGTGTTCCACGCCCTTCTAAATACATTTGTGCCAAATTGAACTGTGCTTCGGCAATGCCTCGATTGGCCGCGCGTTGATACAATTCAAACGCTTTAATATCGCTTTTTTCTACCCCTCGCCCAGTTTCGTACAAACCCGCTTGGTGATAAAGAGCAACGGGGTGACCTAATTCTACCATCGGTTTCAACTCTTCAACGGCACCGATAAAATCACCGCGATTGATCATTTCCACAGCCTCTTGGATTTCAGCGAAAGCCGGTTGGCTCGCTATCAGCCAAAGCATGGCCGTTATCGTTTTTTTGTTCATCTCTCTCCCCAATCTAGCTACCAGGTTTACTAACGCTTGGCCTGGTGCGCTGATAAAACGCTACGCTATTGATATTGTAGCAAAACTCGTTTGCACAAGTTAATGTGCTAAGGTTAACTTGACGTTGACAAACCACCTACTATAACAGACAAAAACACGGTGATATTGTTCAACTAATTGTATCTAAGCCCGATTTACGTTGGCTTTTTAAGCTGACGGTCATAGAGGACTATCGAACCTGCCACCGAGACATTTAAACTGTATTCGCCCGGTAGCTTGATCAGCTGGTGACAACGCGCGATCACATCGCGTGGTAAACCCGACTGCTCATTACCCAGTAAATACACACATCGGCATGGGTGTTGATAGGTAGCAATATCAACTGCCCTATCGTCGAGCTCGACGCCAACAAGACGCGTATCATAAGGTAAGTGATCGATTAAATCGTCCATGTCGCGGTAGTGAAATAACGGAATCTTCTGCCAGGTATTAATCACATCACTGGTGTGCTTTTTATATTTGCTGTCAACGGTAAAGATAAAAGCAGCGCCCATAATATAAGCACTGCGCCACAAGGTGCCGATATTTACTTGCTCTTTGTTGTTAAACACACCAATACCAAAGAAGCCATTGGCTGGGTATTGCTGTTTTAATCTAGCCATAATGCCTACACATGAGTTATTAATATTGGCCGTCATTCCAGTATGTTTTTGGCTGGAACCTCCTAGGAGCTGTCGGTCTTCACCTAGATGACGGCTAATAGTTTCAAAATTTTGAGCGACTATGTATAACAAAAAAAGGCTGCACTGCAGCCTTTTCGATATTATTTTAATGAGTCAAAGAACTTCTTTACGCCATCAAAAAAGCCTTGCTCTTTGGGGCGATATCGAGCGGCATCCGCGCCCTCGCCCATGCTTTCCTGCAGCTTCTCTAGTAGCTCAACTTGTTCGCTATTTAGATTCACCGGTGTTTCAATGACCACTTTACACATTAAATCACCCGTCACTGCGCTGCGAACTGACTTCACACCTTTACCGCGCATGCGGAACATTTTTCCGGTTTGCGTTTCGCTTGGAATTTTCAGTTTCACCTTGCCGTCTAGCGTCGGTACTTCAATCTCGCCACCTAACGCCGCTTTGGTAAAGCTAATCGGTACTTCACAGTAAAGGTTGTTTTCATCACGGACGAATATTTCGTGATCGCGAACGTTAACCTGAACGTAAAGATCGCCCGCAGGAGCGCCCATTTCACCCGCTTCGCCTTCACCGGTTAAGCGAATGCGATCGCCAGTGTCCACGCCTGCTGGGATTTTCGCCGATAGGGTTTTGGTTTTCTTAACGCGACCTTGACCGTGACATGAAGTACACGGGTCTTTGATAACCTTACCGCGTCCTGAACAGGTTGGACAGGTTTGCTGAACGGCAAACATGCCTTGGCGCATTTGCACTTGGCCGTGACCGTGACAAGTTTGACAGGTACTTGCCGAAGAGCCTTTTTTCGCACCTGAACCATCACACGGCTCACAGTTTACGTAGGTCGGCACTTTTAGTTCGACTGTTTTACCTTTTACCGCTTCTTCTAGACTCATGTCTAGGTTGTAGCGTAAATCGGCACCACGGCGCGCGTGTGACTGGCCACCTCGACCTCGGCCACCACCAAAAATATCGCCAAATACGTCGCCAAAGATATCGCCAAAGTCAGCACCACCGCCACCAAAGCCGCCACCGCCAAAGCCACCTTGCTCAAACGCTGCATGGCCGTATTGATCGTAGGCTGCACGCTTTTGCGAGTCGTTAAGCACTTCATAAGCTTCTTTGACTTGCTTAAACTGCTCTTCTTTGTCTTTGTCGCCTTTGGTGCGATCGGGATGAAACTTCATCGCCATACGCTTGTAGGCTTTCTTAATTTCGCGCTCTCCTGCGTCTTTTGACACACCGAGCACTTCATAATAATCGCGTTTTGACATACCTGTATTTACTTCTGTTTAGGCCAGCTGAATGTTCAGCTTGTGGATCAAACAATAAAGCGCTGAGATCAATAATTGACAACAGCGCTCTATCTCAATGATTAACCGTACGGTTAATTATTTTTTGTCGTCTTTGACTTCTTCAAACTCTGCGTCAACAACGTCATCTGCAGGTTTTGCTTGCGGCTCAGCTTGCTCTGCGCCACCTTGTGCAGCTTGTGCCTTGGCTTGAGCGATTTCCATCAATTTCGCCGATGCTTCCATTACCGCTTGAGATTTTGCTTCAATCGCGTCTTTGTCATCGCCTTTGATTGCCGCGTCAAGTTCAGATAAAGCCGCTTCGATTTTCTCTTTGTCTTCGCTTGGCAAGTCGTCGCCCGCTTCAGTGATTTGAGTGCGCGTAGCGTGTGCCATCGCATCCGCTTGGTTGCGCGCGCTCACTAGCTCTTCAAATTTCGCATCCGCATCAGCGTTTGCTTCTGCATCGCGTACCATTTGCTCTACTTCATCGTCCGACAGACCTGAAGATGCCTTAATGGTGATCTTCTGCTCTTTGCCTGTGTTCTTATCTTTCGCTGTTACGTGCAGAATACCGTCCGCATCGATGTCGAATGTCACTTCGATTTGCGGTACACCACGTGGCGCTGGATCAATACCTTCTAGGTTAAATTGACCAAGAGACTTGTTCAGTGATGCTTGCTTACGCTCACCTTGAACAACGTGTACAGTTACCGCTGCTTGGTTGTCTTCCGCCGTTGAGAAGGTTTGCGATTGCTTGGTTGGAATCGTCGTATTCTTCTCGATAACCTTGGTCATTACGCCACCCATGGTCTCGATACCCAATGACAATGGCGTTACGTCTAGTAGTAGAACGTCGGTTACATCACCAGCAAGAACACCCGCTTGTACCGCTGCACCAGAAGCTACCGCTTCGTCAGGGTTAACGTCTTTACGCGGCTCGCGACCAAAGAAGTCTGTTACCATTTTTTGTACTAGTGGCATACGTGTTTGACCACCAACTAGGATAATATCAGTCACTTCTGAGGTTGATAAATCTGCGTCAGCAAGAGCGACTTTTAACGGCTCAAGTGTGGCTTTAACCATGTCTTCAACTAATGACTCTAGCTTAGCGCGAGTCACTTTGATGTTCATGTGCTTAGGACCCGTTGCATCGGCAGTGATGTACGGTAAGTTAACATCTGTTTGTTGTGCAGACGACAACTCACACTTAGCTTTTTCAGCAGCTTCTTTTAAGCGCTGCATCGCCAGTGGATCTTTAGTTAAGTCAATTGACTGTTCTTTTTTGAACTCTTCAACTAGGTAGTTGATTAAGCGGTTATCGAAGTCTTCACCACCTAAGTGAGTGTCACCGTTAGTCGCAAGTACTTCAAAGGTGTGCTCGCCTTCAACTTCATCAATTTCGATGATTGAAATATCGAATGTACCACCACCAAGGTCGTATACGGCTACAACGCGATCACCTTTTTGCTTGTCCATACCGTAAGCAAGGGCTGCCGCTGTTGGCTCGTTGATAATACGCTTTACGTCTAAACCAGCGATGCGACCAGCATCTTTGGTTGCTTGACGTTGTGAGTCGTTAAAGTATGCAGGTACTGTGATAACAGCTTCGGTTACTTCTTCACCGAGGTAATCTTCTGCTGTTTTCTTCATTTTCTTTAGAACTTCAGCCGATACTTGTGGTGGTGCCATAAGTTGACCTTTGGCTTCAACCCAAGCGTCGCCATTGTCGGCCTTTTTGATAGCAAATGGCATGATTTCAATATCGCGCTGAACTTCTTTGTCTTCAAAGCGACGACCAATTAGGCGCTTAATAGCAAATAATGTATTTTCAGGGTTTGTTACAGCCTGACGCTTAGCTGGTTGACCAACTAACGTTTCACCGTCTGCTGTGTACGCAATAATTGAAGGGGTTGTGCGATCGCCTTCTGCGTTTTCAATAACTTTAACTTTGTCGCCGTCTAGAACCGCAACACAAGAGTTAGTTGTCCCTAGGTCAATACCAATAATTTTGCCCATCTTGAGGATCTCCGAAAAAAAATTTAATTACATCTTAGATATATTGGTAAGTGGGGCGTGGCCAATATTTTTTCAATAGGAAATTTAAAAAAAACTACAAAAAATTAAAAAAACTTAGTTTTTATAGGGAAAAGTCTGTATTTGCCTTGCGATTAGGGCTGTTGGTGGCGGTATTGCGTCGATATTATCACCAAACTAACGGTCAACACAGTCGGTTTGATAAAACGATTGTTACCGTGCTGATAAAAAACACAACCATCGCCAATACTGGCCGTGGTGATTGTGCCAATATCAGCCGACGTTTGTGGTTAAGGCACTTTATTGCCAAACAGCTGTTGTTCATGGGCATCGTTGTATTGCTGCATCACGTGTTTGACTTGTTGTTCACAGGCGATAAAGGCAGTTACCAAGTCTGGATCGAATATGGATCCTGCATGCTGCTGTAGGTAGTCAATCGCCTGCTGGTAAGTCCACGCTTGTTTATAGGGCCGCTCTGAGGTTAGCGCATCAAACACATCAGCTACTGTGATAATACGCGCACTTAACGGAATGGCAGAACCTGCTATGCCGTGCGGGTAGCCTGAGCCGTCGTACTTTTCATGGTGATACAAACACACCTCTCTTGCCATGGTAAGTAACGCAGAGCTGTTTAAACCGATAATATCAGCGCCGTATTCAACGTGCTTTTGCATTTCTTGACGCTCGTGATGATCGAGTTTGGCGGGTTTCATCAAAATTGAGTCGGCGATGCCAATTTTGCCGATATCATGCATCGGGGCAGCGTTATACAACAGTTCTACCCATTCGTCACTGGCGCCTATTTGCTCTGCTAGCAATTTGGCATAATAACTCATCCGCACCACGTGCATCCCCGTTTCGTTGTCTTTGTATTCAGCGGCACGCCCTAGGCGGCGAATAATTTCAAGCCGAGTGTGTTCCAACTCTTGGGTGCGCTTAGCAACCAAAGCATTGAGCTGCTGTCGGCGATGATACAGTGCTAAGTGAGTGCGTACTCGCGCCCGAACAATAGGTACACTGACGGGTTTGGTAATGTAATCAACGGCACCTAAAGACAACCCCTTTTGCTCGTCTTGCTCCTCACTTTTGGCGGTAACGAAGATCACCGGAATCGCTGCGGTGATCGGATTGGCTTTTAATTGTCGGCAAACTTCATAGCCATCCATGCCAGGCATCATTACATCGAGTAAAATTAAATCAGGCTTGGGTTTTGTCGTGGCGATCAGCAAAGCAAGCTCACCGTTTTTGGCGGCTTTGACCTTGTACTCAGAACGCAAAATTTGCCGCAAAATATCAATATTGTCGGCATTGTCGTCAACAACCAATACGGTTATTGGAGTGGCACGGCTATTCATTGTCGGTTCGCTATGGTGACTTGGGTTAACACGAGCATTAAATTTGATGCTGGTAACGTTTATGCTAGCCAACTATTGCCTAAACGCAACCGCGACATCCGTTTACACTCGCCGTTTATACTCGCTGCTTTTCTGGCTGTTTATTCATCTGTATTACCCGACAAATAACATATTTTAACTCTGGGTTACTTTTGTCTGATGGTTTATTGAGCGTTTGTTAAAAAATTCACAAAAAGCTACAGAGTTTGCCTTGCTATCAATTGCCATCTCGGTAGAATCGCCGCCCTTAATCTCGATTCCCGAATTGGAGCTGTGCCTTAAATGAGAAAGCTGCTTACTCTTCCTGCTAAATTAAACACCTGCCCTGTTGAAGATGCGATCTACCAAAATGCATTGACCTGTATTACCGATCTTGCCCTGAATTTAATGGCGGTAAAAGTTAACGATTACCCCGAAGACTTTCTCGGCTGGTGCCAAAAGCTACTTCACGTCTGTGAAAAAGAGATCAATTTTGACTTACTCGATGACAAGCAACTACCGGTTTTGAAAAAACTCGAAGAGTGTTTGTCGCAAGGTATTTCACAAGTGCAGCTAAAAATGCTTCGCGTCGCACCTTGGCCAATTTTTTATCAGGCTATTGATGCAATGGCCGAGCGCCAATCACTGGCGGAGCGCAAACGCTTACTCGAGTACATTAATACAATTCGCCAACTGCCGTTAAGCGAGTTGAGTTTGGTTGACTTGCAAACTATCGCAGGTAAGCACAGCGCCAATCACGATATCGACAACTACCCATTCGACGTTGAATGGTTTGGCTCGACCAAAGCAGCCAAAACATTTCATCGTTTACTGGTTAATCACACCGAGTTGTTTGAACAAGCGCTCAGTCACATTCCGTTGCAAGGCGAGGTTGAAAAAACTCACTACAGCCAGTTTGTAACCGACTACAAAGCGATATTTGCGCTGCATGGTGACGGTGATAAAGCACCACTTATGCCGGCAACGCGTTTGCTGGCAATGCGTCGTCCGGATGTTTTTGTGCCGATCACCAATGGCAAATTATCGGCGTTTTGCAAAGGTTTAAATATTACTAAATTTAGCAACCAAGATTTTGACGCCTACTACACCGAGCTCATTCAAGTACTACCGGTACTCGCCTGGTATCGCTGTGACATGCCAGAAGACGATGAACAAGCCTTTATTTGGCAACATCGAGCACTGATGTTTGATTTGTTTTTTTACGCCGATGAAGGCCAAGCAGCTCGCTCAAACTACGTGCGTATGCGCGATAAGCCAAAAGCGGTTAAAGTCAGCGCAGGTATCAATAAAGCCGGCAAGCGCAGTAAAGAAACGGCGGCGATGATCGTTGATAAAGCGCTAGCTGAAGACGGCGTAGAAGACTTTCTTCACGACTTGCGCGATACCTTGATCAAAAGTGTAAGTAACGGTAAAAGTGTTGAACAAGCTATGCAATTAATGCGCAGCATATTTGGCTAAAATAAACACGCCCTAGCAATGAGTACCATGAACTACTTACAAGGCTATCCCCCAGCTATTGTTGAGCAAGCAGAAAAACTGCTTGCTGACAATGTGCTTGGCAATTGGTTATTAGCGCGGTACCCGAGCTGTCATCAAATTGCTAACGATGGGCAATTACGCGATTACGTGCTCAACCTCAAACAGCGTTACTTAAAGAAATCGGCGGTGTTGAACAAGGTGTGTTTTGACAATAAAATTCACGTCATCAACAATGCCCTAGGCTTACACAGCTACATTACCAAAGTACACGGCAACAAGCTTAAGCGCAGTAATGAAATACGCATAGCCCAATTGTTTAAGCGAACTCCAGAGCCGTTTTTAAAAATGATTTGTGTGCACGAATTAGCACATCTAAAAGAAAAACAGCACAACAAGGCATTTTATCAATTGTGTGAGCACATGATGAGTGATTATCATCAGGTTGAATTACATTTACGCCTTTATTTGACCCAAATTGATAAATACGGGCCGTTATATCATTAATTTAGCAGACAGTTTGTTATAATCAGGCAATCTAATCGACAACCTGCAGAAACTATCGGCAATGAATTACATCAATTTAGATGAGCTAAAATACGCTTGGGTATTTCGCTTTAAACAACTGCCCATTAGCGATGATGATCGCCAGCACATAAAAGCCATGACCACGGCGCGTTCAGCCACATTGTGGGGGCAATTTATCGCGAAGCACGCCGACCACCCAGACTTTATCGATGAGCGAGACTGGCCTGGTCAAAGCAATACATGGCAGGAAAACGGCAACTGGCAAGATGCGTGGGAGAGTGACGATGACGCTTTACCTGAGCTGCTTAGCGATTACCTTAGCGATTGGCAAGATAACGCCACCGTTTATTTTTGCAATTCGCGCAAACAAGTCATAGAAACTCGCTTTGATGTGTTTATTCGCTGTTGGAAAAACTTCTTAATGATGGATGATGGGCCACTGTTAATTGCCAAAAAAGCCAAACAAGCGGTGCAGTTTTTTCCCGACGGCAGTTACCGTTTAGGTCTGCGCCCGTAAGATCTGTGATAATGCATTCGCGCAACCTGCATCAAGGCGATTACGACTTTAAGCAATTAATTGAGGCTGAGCCTAAACTCGCCCCATTAGTTGTTAACAAAGGCGGTAAACAGACCATTGATTTTAGTAATAACGCCGCCGTCGTGTTACTTAATCGTGCTCTGTTGAAGCATCACTACCAAATTTCATACTGGCATTTACCGCAAGGTCATCTGTGTCCGCCAATTCCAGGTCGCGTTGATTATATTCACTATTTAGCCGATATTCTCAAGCGCGCTAATGACAATACAATCGCCAAACACCCAACGCAAATAACGCTATTAGACATTGGCACAGGGGCGAGTGTTATTTACCCACTGCTCGCCCACCGAGTATATGGTTGGCAGGTGATTGCCAGTGATATCGCTAAAACATCACTGAACAACGCGCAAACGATTATCGACAAAAATCAATTGTCCGGCGCAATCCAACTGCGCCATCAAGTCAACAGCAACACCTGTTTTAACAACGTCATTAAACCAGGCGAGCTGATAGATATGACTATCTGCAACCCGCCTTTTTTTGACTCGCTTGCACAAGCCCGACAAGCCAACCAACGCAAATGGCAAAAGCTTGCCAAGCACACAGCGGCGTCACTGCCCGCTGATAACTTTAACTTTGGCGGTAAACACAACGAGCTGCACACCTCTGGTGGCGAATTAAAATTTATTCGCCGTATGGTTAATGAAAGCAAATACTACGGCCAGCAAGTGATGTGGTTCACCACCTTGGTTTCCAACAAAGACAATGTCAGCCAAATAAAACGCGCGTTAAAGAAAGTTAATCCACAAGTCGTGGAAGTCGTAAAAATGGCACAAGGTCATAAAATCAGTCGCTTTGTCGCTTGGAGTTTTATGTCAACTGAGCAACAACGGGCGTGGTGTGAGCAACGTAACCGATAACAAAGTAATGTAGGTGTTACGACTTATCGCTTGTAGCTTCTATCCTTATAGCTTACCGCTTCTAACCTTATAGCCTTACTACTATACAGCCTTACAGCTTATAGCTTACAGCTTCTAACCTTATAGCCTTACTACTATACAGCCTTACAGCTTATAGCTTACAGCTTCTAACCTTACAGCCTTAAAGCTTACAGCTTACAGCTTATAGCTTTGACCCTGCATACGCCATAACACCATCCGATGAGCAATAAAGGTTAGGTGTCGAGTAGGTTTAGAGCTCGCAATTCGCGCTCGGTTTGACCGATAAGCTGTTCTTGTGTTTTACCATGGGCAATCGGTTGGCGAGTTTGTGGATCAACCTGCACGAAGACAATATCGTCGGCTAAACAAATGGTCTTTTTGGTTTCTTTGTTGCGCACTAAACAGGTAACCGTGATTGACGTGCGTCCCACAGCCTTGGTAGCCAAACCAAATTCAACGATATCGCCTTGTAACGCAGGCGATTCAAAGCTTATCTCGCCAATGTGTTTCGTTACCAAACAGTTGGTTTCTAATTGACAAATGGCGTAAATCGCCGCTTCTTCATCAATCCATTCAAGAGCGCGACCACCAAATAACGAATTGGCATAGTTAAGGTCGCTTGGCATCACCAAACGACGAGATAAAAAGCGCATAGAGACTCCTAGTGCGAATAAAAAATACAGCGAAACATATGCCGAAATTATATGAAATTATAGCCATTTAGGCTACCTGATAATCTCATCTGACCAGCGTAAACGGCGATTATTATCGGTACGTAGTTAATGCGTCGAACCGAGATCCGCTAAAAACTAACACTAGTGATGTGCCAACCACGTTGCAACCTCTGGAAAGTGATCGGTTACCGCCTTAGGGTGGCCTACCATAGCGGTGGATACACATATAGACCGAGTTTCAAACCGTACTAAATTCGCAATGGGTAAAAACGTGGTGGAAGTTGAACGAAAACTGCTTAAAGTGGTGCCAAAAGAATTTAAAGTTGATGTTCATCACTGGTTAATCTTACACGGTCGTTATACTTGTGTTGCGCGTAAGCCTCGCTGTGGTGCTTGTATTATTGAAGACTTGTGTGAGTTCAAAGATAAGGCTGAATAATCGGCGCTTCTCTATAAACACACGCTCTTAGTTTTCAACTATGACCTTAGGTTGATGCCAAAGCCTGAAAACATGCAACTCTGTTTTTCCATTATGCTCTTTAAATAAGAATTGCCTTTGAATTGACCTATCGTCATAAAAATAACCGTTGCCTAAGTTGATCAATTTAACCCAGGGTAAACCACGGAAAGACATCCATAACTCGCCAGATTTCACTTCAAAAACAAATTCACCAAACTTATGGTTTCTAACTAAATCAGGTAAGTAGAATTTTAAAGAATCTCTATTGACTCTGGCACCGACAGTCCTTGATAGCCAGTTGTAATAGCTTTTATTCTCTTCGTCAGCATTTTGACTTTTTAAAACTTTTAAAGCATCTAAATAAGCAACATCAAATGCGAGTTCTGAACTTGTATTTATGTCTGGAAAAAGACCTGTGCCTTCTTCAAACATTTTTCCGGTGATTGAATTGTTCATTTCTATTCTTGGAAGTCTTAAATAGAACTCATCATTTAGCACTACAGGATCAAAGGCCTTACCACCTCCGTAAGTTCTTTCACCAACAACTGTTGCACGAGAGAACGCTTTCAAATGGTAAGTAAAATGTTCAGCGAGACTAAATGTAGTACCACTTGTCAGAATATACAGTGGCTTATTAAAATGCTTTGCCCCATTTGCAGAGCTAATTGTTAACAGCTTCGTATGTTTATTTTGCCATCGTTCTATTTTGTCAGCGAAATGTATTGGCTCAGGCCCTAAAAAATACCCTAAGACTAGTGGCAAAATACGGCTATTGCCTCCACCGTTCCTTCGAAGGTCTATTATCACCATTTCCGAATTTTCTAGAAAATTCATCACTGAATCATAGACAGGAGTGCTTTCATCAACAAAACCATCAAAATAACTAAATTCAATATACCCGACATTTCCTTCTAGCATTCTGACTTGCTGAATACCAAAATTAGCCGCTTTAGATTCTGCGAGCTTACGCTGATAATTTCTAGCGTTTTCTTGTTCAGCTTGCTTATTCGATTGTGCTTGTGCACGTAGTTTATATCTCTTAACATCCTTTTCAGAATAGACAATGCCTATGTGGTTGTCTCCAGACAAAGTTCGAAGCTCTTGCGATACCTTTTCTGCGAACTCTTGCTTATCTCTCAGCTCAGAATATTTTTTCAAAAACTCTTTTTTTCGCAAATGGCTAGATAAGCTTTGAGCTACCTTTTCTGAATAAAATTGAGACTCAATGACGTCAGCCGCTTGCAGAAGGGCTTGCTTGTTATCAGCTGCATAGGCATGGCTAAAAAGCACGCTAACAATCAACAATAAAATCAATTTATTCATTATTATTCCCCGCTAAAAACTCTTTGTTCTAATGTTGTTATTTCAAAGCTCTTATTTAATAGGGTTAGGAGACTCTTTAAGTCCAGCCCTAACTCATCATTTAGCTCTTCAAAAACCAAGTCGGCTTTGTCTAAGTAGTCCATGAGGATACTGCCCTGTTCGATTCCAAATTCAGTTAACTGGTAATTTGTCTTTCTCTTGTCGGACGGGTCTTTATAAGCACAAATCACATTTAGTTTTAAAAGAGTTTTCACTCGCTGTGATGCTAACTGATGAGGAATGTCGAGATATCTTGCAATATCTAATAGTGAGGCCGTTTCATGTTCAATTAGAACGACCACAGTTGATGAAGTTATCACCGGAATTTTCAATCCTATTCTTTCATATATTGGCTTTGCTTGTTTCTCAATTAAGGAAGCAAAATCCAAAGCTAACTTAGGAGTGAACCCCCTTCGAGCTGTTTCTATATTTTTCAAATTGATGAACCACTCAAATATACGCAATATATTGCGCAATTTATTGCATTTATTATATTATGTCAATATGAAGTAATAAATTATGAGCCTAATAAGTTAATTTAAAGGACGCAAAACGCTTCGATTGTGCTCATTAATCGCTAATTTTAGCCAAGCATTTATGCGTCCACTTATGTACCCACAAACGAATAGGAAATAACATGTACAAAGGTGTTTTACTCGGTCACCCATTGATGTCGGAATGTAATAAGTTCTTAACTCGGCACAAGCCACTTAGTCATAAGCAATGGATTGAAAGAATGGAGCAAAGTTTAGGGTTTTATCAAAATATTGATTTATTTGGCACGGGGCCAACTATAGAGCTACTTGAACAAAAAATAGCAACTATTCTAGGTAAAGAACGTGCGCTTTTCGTTCCCAAAGGCACGTTAGGCCAACATAGTGCTTTACTGCATTGGTCTTCACTGTCTAATTTCAAGAAAGTAGCCATTCACCCCCAATCTCATATGGAAGTTGACGAAGAGTTTGCTTATAAAGAGCTGTTAGGGCTAGACGCCGTTATGTTCGGAAAACCTGATAAAGCGATTGACACCAAAGATATAGAAAACCTACCTAAAGCCCTCTCTACTATATGCGTAGAGTTACCTACTAGGCGAGCTGGGTTTAAATTACCAACATGGGAATCGCTCATCTATTTAAAACAATTTGCAAAAGAAAATAACATTCCACTGCATATTGATGGCGCCAGACTTTTTGAATCAGCGTGCCATTATGATAGACCATATGAAGAAGTTGCCGCACTTGGTGATTCTGTATACATATCTTTATATAAAACACTCGGCGCAGCCGCTGGAGGAATCATTGCAGGAAATGCAGACTTCGTAGAGCAATTAAAGCCTTGGAGAAGTCGATTGGGAGGGGAACTGTTTACTGCTTTTCCTTATGTATTGACTGCTTTATGGGGGATAGAAAATTATTTGCCTAGAATTCCAGAGTTTCACGAACGAGCACTAGAATTGAGTCACTCCATTAAAAGGGCGTTTGGCTCTAAAGCTATTCCAAATCCTGTGCAGTGTAATAGTTTCTTAATTGAACTACCTATTGAGGCTGATGAATTAGAACGCAAAGCACTTGCCCTCGCTAAAAGTGACAAGATTTGGTTATTCGATAGAATTATTAAAACAGACGACAATAGCTGTCGTATTGAAATTCAAATAGGAGACGCGTTAGATGACTGGCAAGATCATGAGCTGATTAAGGTGATAGATAACATGATTAGTTAATCGCCACAAACTATGAAAAGGCAGAACCTACTCTAATAAAAATAAATAAGCCTCAAGTAGATTGGCGAGCCACTATAAAGTATCTACATAAACATTCAATGCTAATGATTAAATGAAAAAGGTAGCTTTTGCCCTTACCTGATGTTTATTAATGTCTACTTTGATTATCTTTCGGTTGAGTTAAGATATTGTTGTGGTCATAGTCCACCAAATTTCCGTACTTCTTTGCCAGTAAGGTAAATTTCGCGTGGCTAATGTTGCACTCTTTGATAAAGCGTTGCACATCATCTTTATGACCTAAAATACTGTCATTGATACCGGTTAGGTGCCACGTGGCCGGCCACGGTGTGCTTTGCGCCGCAGCAAAGTAGTCAAAGCCATCTTGGCGATCGCGCCAAGGGCCTTTTTTAACCCAAGCGACGCTGTCGGCTAAACTTTTCTGCGACTCGCTATCGGCGCCAATATTAAAACGCTTAGCATCAAAAAATCCGTGTTTTTTAGCGAGTAACGGGGCGATACGATTCCAAATCAGATCCACCTTGAGCCATTTTTCAAGATTTTGTTGATAGATACTTCGCTTGGTACCAAAACACACTTGGCTGCGCACCTTGTCAATGTATTGAGGAAATCTAGCCAGTAAGCTAGCCACTAATACCCCGCCCCACGAGTGACAAATAAAGTGCAGTGGCTCTGCGTGATGCTGATAAATAAAATCAATACAGGCGGGGATGTCGGTACATATCGTTTCGCGTTGGCCGTAATCCGATTGGCCGTTGAGTGTTGGCGTACTCTTGCCGCGTCCACGCATATCCATGACGTACACATCGAAACCATGGCGAGCCAAAAAACAGGCTAACCCTTTACCCGACTCGGTATAAAATATACGTCCGTTTTCAATGGCACCGTGAACCATCAATATCGGAGCGGGCCGCTTTTGCTCTGCATCGCAATCGGCAAAAATATGACGCATGTGCAATTGTTGTTCGTCAACACTGACGAAAACGGATGTTTGTTTTATAGGTAACGACATAAAAAATAAGGATTTTGCCTGGTTAGACCAGATTGTACGTGTTTATTTGCAGGTTGCAAAGACTACAATGCCTTAGTATCAGCCACCTGTTTACCTTATCAGTGCCGGTAAACAGGTTGGCTCTAGGTGGTTTACAAACCCACCGTTTGTTTTGAGCTAAACAAGGTCCACTTTAACCCCAAGGCGAGAGAGTAGGTAAACTCCTCGCGGTACAACGGACTGTCAATATTTTGCCCTTGCTGCCAAAAACCTAATTGTACTGCCCCAAATAGCATCATGCTTTTGTTGATCTGGACTCGGTGGGCAACGGATACTTTGGTCCCCAAATAACCACCGTGACTTTTGTAATAGGGACGATTAGGCAATACATAAGCTTGACCGACATCATAGAAATACTGTTGATTTTTATCACTGCTAAAGGTCGGCGCGATGCTGAAAAAGAACCTCGAGTCCTCAACCAAAGCATCGTCTAAAGTGAAGGCAAGCTCAGGTTGAAATACATAACCCCGTTGGGTAATGCTGTCAAAATCCGTTGAGAATGCAGCGCGTAATTGCAAATTTAACCACAGCTCACCGTTGTCATCAAAGCCTTCGGGCAAGGTTGAAAATTCGGTCATTAAAAAGCTCGCTTCGGGTCCTACTTCAAACATGAAGTCAAGATCGGGCATGCCTTGACGTATTCGAGCGTCTTCTGAATCGGCATTAAAGGCACCGCCTAAACTCAAGTCTAACTTAAAACGCTCCTGCTCAACCGCAACGGCTTTAACAATCGAGTCGTCCCCCAAGCGAAATACCTTACCTCGGTAAATAACAAACGGCACCGGCAGTACCTTGCTTTGATAATCTTCTGCCGCGGGATAAATTGGCCCGTAAAAGGCGGCGTTAAATAACCCCATTTCCCAAAGGGGTTTATCTGCACTGAGATCCAGTGATAGCGGCTTGCCTTCGTTCGCGTGAGCGGATGAAATGAAGCCAACGAATAGCGCGATGAATAAAGCGAAATATTTTTTAATGATCATAGATACGGTAATAACACTATTTTTATAAAAATGGTATGCGATTTGTGCATTGTCTGCACGTCATACGACAAAAACAGACACTTTAGTTTACATTGACACGGCGTAATTATGTGACCGACTATGTGACCGACGCCTAGGCCAACGCGAAAGCCATCGATACAGGAATATTCGTAAAAATCGAATATCCCTTTCGATATATAGCGCTAGTTATTATCGGCTAATTTAGGCATGATACGACAACTGATATATGTTCGCTGTTGTTTTTTATTGTCGCAAGGAAATTTTTATGAAAATTATTGCTTTCGCTGCCTCATCAAGTTCAAAGTCTATCAACAAACAATTGGTGACCTATGCTGCCAACATGGTTGATGGCGCTGATGTCGAAGTTATTGATCTTAACGATTACCAATTACCACTGTTTAGTGAAGATGCGGAAGCCGAGTTAGGCAAACCCGAACTGGCCCAAGCATTTTTTGATAAAATAGGCAGTGCCGACGCGCTGGTAATTTCGTACGCAGAACACAACGGCAGTTACACCGCGGCTTTTAAAAACCTGTTCGACTGGACTTCTCGAGTTAACATGAAGGTGTATCAAAACAAGTCGATGATTTTACTGGCAACATCACCGGGGCCAGGCGGTGCCAAGAGCGTATTGGCAACTGCCCAGCAGTCAGCACCATTTTTTGATGGTATTGTTAAGGGCACATTTTCACTGCCGAGTTTTTACGACAATTTTGATGTTGAACGCGGCAAACTGATCAACGAAGAGTTAAATCAACAGCTACAGCAGGTTGTCAGCCAACTGGCTAACTAGGGGCTATATTTAACCACAGGACAGCGTCAGATACGCCCTGTCCTGTGTTGGCTTTGCATCAAGTAAACTCAGCTAGCGCTTGCTCACTCATTTTCTGCATAAAGGCATTAATTTTGTAATGATCCGGTGACCAACCTATTAAAAATCGATGAAAGTCTGCCCAACAAACCAGATAAAGCGATCGCCATTCCGCCTCAAGCTCAGCCCCATTGAGGCCTATGCTAGTAGCCGCAATAACCCGCTGTAAACAATCAAAATAGTAATCAAGTAGTGATTGATGGTGTAATTCCAGCGCTGTTTGATCTAAACAGCTGGTAAACAGATACATCACATCTCTTACCCCAACGCCCAGCCCAGTGTACTGAAAATCGACGGCGGCAACCGCACTGTCGTCTTGTGCAAAACAAAAATTGGCAATTTTCGCATCGCCGTGAACCACGGTTTGAAAACGCGCGTTGCTAAGCGCTAAATCAAGCCGTTTAGCACAGCGCTTTAACGGTTGTTCTGCCATACTGTTAAATTCGTCTTGCCGGGTTGCCAAATGCCAATAGCAGCCTGTTGTCCAAAGGTGCGACAGGGCTTGGTTATTCGACTGAGTTGTCGAATGGGTTAATAACAGTCCCTGACCGTGAAGCTGCGCTAACCAGTGTAAACACAAACGAATAGCGCTAAGCGGTATATTGTCATCTAATGCGACGTAGCGCTTGTTAAAACCTGCCTGGTCTAAATCTTCGAGCACCAAAACCAGATCGGGCATGTCGCCGAAACTATGCAATAAACGAGGAAGTCGGCAATGTGATAACAATGGCGCCACATACTGATAAAAGTCACGTTCTACTTGATACGAGGTGACTTTTCGTTGATGCGACGTATTTGAGCTCCAACCGCGCGGATGATTGAGTGTATCGGGCAATTGGATTTGCTTGGCAACCACCGATACGTCATCTTGGCTATTGTAGTAGCGAACAATTTTCCCATAACCGCTCCACAGCGATTGCAACAGCTGAGATTGGGATAACTGCTGTTGCTGTAAATAGCGCTGCAGTAGCGCTTGACTTGAATTACTCAAAACACTCTGTGCCTTGTATTACAACGATTCACGACACATCGCATTAGCGTGACAGCACATAATCAAGGGCACCCGTAATTGCTGCCACTTGCGCTAAAATACAATTTTCGTCATCAACTTTTGGGCTATCTGGATATACCTCGGTGGTGGTGACATAAGGCGCATTGGTTAACCCCATACACAAACCGAGCTTTTTCGCCGCGTAGTTGATCACACCAAACTGTTCTAGATCGACGCCAATGAGTTTATTTTGCTCATCGGCTAGTGCAATGTGGGTTACCTTAGCAACTTCATCTATTATCGCCTTTTGCAATTGTGGCTCTGGACGATCACTATCGGCAACAAGGTAAAAGCCATCGGGGATGTTCCACGTTTTTTGTACAATGGCATCGCGCGCGGCAAGTGCCGGGCGAAATTCACTGTTATCGCTATCGGTGGTTTCGTGTAAATCGATATGCAATAAAAAAACCTGCCCTAGCTGATGAACAAACGCCATCGCTTGCTCGGATTCTGGGGCTGGTGAATCGCTATAGAACGAACGATTTGGATCGATGGCAGACTCATTCCAGCGATTGATGGTTTCGTAACCCCAAGGACTAATACACGGTAAAATAACCAGATTAACCTGTTGGCTGTATCGCTCAGCCTCCGTTTCTGCAAAGCGAAGTGCACCTTGTACCCCTGAAGTTTCGTAACCGTGAACACCGCCGGTTACCAGTACCCAGGGCTTGTTATCGTCAGCGGATTTCTTAATCAACGCATATAACGGGTACTGTCCTTGTGTGTAATTTAGTTGGCCGTATTCAATGACTTCAAAACGTTCTGACAACGCATCAATTTTATTAACCACCTGTTGCACATAACTGCGTTTAATGGTTTGTTCAGCCAACCACATGGCAACGTGTTTTGGTTGCCACTTTTGTCCGGGAGTGCCAATGTGATATTCACTGTTGTGCGGGTTGCTGTCGATATGCTGAGTCATATTAATGCCTTTGTTGTTGAATCGTGGTAATAAGCACAGTGTTGCTGTAACTCACTACTTAAGATTGCGTTTTTTGGGTAATAAGTGTTCTGAATAAGATTTATTATACCTAGCAAGATTACGAGAATAAACACGACAGCTATTTAGCTGTTCAAACCGTATTCAGTTACCGGGCATTGGTTAAAGTCGCGTTTTCCTTCAAAAATCGGTCTATGCTTAGCAAAGCACAACCCTAATGTTCGCAAAATAAACTCGGCGTTCATCGAGTATTTGGATGTCAGTTCCTTTTTTCGCGGTTTGTGTAATGGCTTGCTCAGCAATGCTTTTAAAGGTTAAGCTAAAAACGTTAACAAGGTTAAAAACAACAATGTACAACGTTTAATTGAGATTAGATTGGTTAAGCTGTGAGGAAATCTATATGCTGTCTAAACATTATCGCGGGTTACAACACGTGTTAGTGCACCTGATTTTTGCTGTTATCGCAGTGTTGGCATTACCGAGTCAGGCGGTGCAATTAGAAGTAGAAACAAACGCACGAGAAGCGAGCGAACAAGAGAAAATAATCGCTTGGCTTGAATTTGCTAAACGGGCCACTGAAAAAACCTTAACCGAGCTGAAACAAGCAAAATTACCCGTCAATATAAAAGTGCAAAGTAGTGGTGATGAGCCCGTTCCATTTGCAATTGTGCGCACGGCTTTACATGAAAACAACGATTACAACCAACTCATCTTTACCATCAACTCAACCGCAACGGCACAACAACTGCGCCAAGACAAAACCGTTTATCATCAAATGGCGCATTTGTATTGGCCACACCTTAAATTGAATGTTGCTTGGCTAAGTGAAGGCTTTGCCACCTATCTGCAACACCTTACGATGTATAATGCCGCTATTTATGATAAGCAAGAATTGATCAAACAACTGAATTTAGGACTTGAACGCGGCCAAACCAATACCCGGACGATGCGTGGCACGCTAGCAACGGTGAGTGAAAACATGTGGCGCAATGGTGCAATACAGCGCGTGAATTGGTCGGGTGTTGCTTACTTTATGACAGTCGATCATCAGCTGCAACAGCAGGGTTCGTCAGTACTTGAGGTTGTGCGCCAATACTATGATTGCTGCCTAGATCACCAGCACAATGCAAAAACACTGTTAACGGAACTCGACCGAATCAGCAAGAGTACGATTTTTTCGACCACCTTTGAGCAATACCATTTGCGCAGTGACTTTCCGACAATCATCCCGGCGCGAATTGGTGATATCGCCACCTATTACAGCAAGTTATTAAAACCCGAGTTACCAATTCAACAGCCATAACCTACATTGTCATTAAAAAAGCGCTAGTTATGCACTAGCGCTTTTTTAGGTCTCCCCTATTGGTCGACGTGTAACACCGGCTTTGGTCAAAACAAATAGGCAAAATAGACTTGATAAGCGTCAAACGCCGGGTTTGAATTGTAGCGATCGCCGTTAGATATATGTTGAAAGGCAATGCCGGCTCGGGCATGTTTATCAAATCGATACGATGGCCCAATGCGATAATAAAATTGCCATGGCCCGCCGTAATCTTTGTAAGCAACGCCCTTTTCACCAAATTGAAAATTATCGTAGTAGTACATCCCACCTTCAACGGCAATTTTAAATTGGTTAGCCAAATACCAACTTAAGCCAAGTCCTCCACCAGCAATGGTGCCAGAGCCTGCCGACGTCTGTAGCTGTCCAGCGTTTACCACTGGGTACCAATAGACCGGTAGTGAATTCACCGCGTTCGATTCGGGAAAAAAGTAACTTAGTTCAAGCTTTTGTATGTCAATATTTTGCTCTTCAATAGGTTGCCCATACGAAAATGCGACTTCGTGTTCCAAAGCTACTCCATGCTGTGAAAACATCACACTTGCGAGCAACGCTACCTTCAAGCACGAGTGTGTGCGAATGGATAGCATATGTTGCAAAACCTCTATTCTTATTGTTGGAAAAAATCCTTAAGAAATTTGTTTTGCGAATTACGGGTAAAAATAAATGGCAAAGAAAGATTAACAATCACCAAAAAACGGCACCAGTAATACCGCCCTTTGACTTCCGTGTAGGTACATTTTTAAACGTAGGCAACGAACTTCATTTGCGCAACAAAGAGACTGAATTTAGTGTTCAAATAGGCATAAAAAAACCAGAGCAAGCTCTGGTTTTAAATCGTTTAGAAAAAAGAAAAGTAATTACAATGAAAGACTTCGCAAGTAAGTTGCAAATTCTTCAGCCAATTGAGGATGGCGTAAGCCGTATTCAACATTGGCTTTCATATAACCGAGTTTTGAACCACAATCGTGAGATTTACCGGTCATGTGAAACGCCTCTACGGTTTCTAACTTCATCAACGTGGCAATAGCATCAGTCAATTGAATCTCATCACCGGCACCCGGAGGGGTCATTTCAAGTAGTTGCCAAATCTCTTTCGATAAAACGTAACGACCGACAACCGCCAAATTTGATGGTGCGTCTTCAACCGCTGGCTTTTCAACTATCGCTGTCATTTGACAAGATTCGCTTGCCGATAGTTGTTGACCACCACAGTCGACCACGCCATAGCTGCTCACAAGTTCTTGCGCCACTGGCTCAACCATAATTTGACTGGTGCCAGTTTCGTTAAAACGAGTTAGCATTGCGGCAAGGTTTTCGGTTTTTAAATTACTGGTCACATCGTCAATAAGAACATCAGGTAACACAACTGCAAATGGCTCATTACCAACAATGGGTAAGGCCTTTAGCACAGCATGCCCTAAGCCTTTGGCCTCACCTTGACGCACGTGCATGATGGTTACATCTTTTGGACAGATAGCCTGAACCTCTTCAAGTAGCTGGCGCTTTACTCGATTTTCAAGTGTTGTTTCCAGCTCGAAAGATTTATCAAAATGATTTTCAATCGCATTTTTCGATGAATGCGTTACTAATACAATCTCTTTGATACCGGCAGCAATGCATTCGTTAACAATGTACTGAATCAGTGGTTTATCAACTACAGGCAACATTTCCTTTGGAATGGCTTTGGTTGCTGGCAACATGCGCGTGCCTAGACCCGCAACCGGAATGACTGCTTTTTTTACTTGCTTAAGTTGCTCATTGTGAGTCATAAAAAGTATCCTTTGATTTAGCTCGCTTTGCGAACTTCAGTAATTTGAGAAGAAGACTGGATCACATCGTAAACCTGATTAATTAGCGGTCGACGACCTTTGTAAAAATCTCCAGGAATTTGAGTCTGTTGCTGAACATAGCTATGAAATTTAGCGAACAACGCTTGGTCAACTTGAAAACCTGAAGTCCAAAACTGATCAAGTTTCCCTTGGTAGGTAATACCTTCAATGTCGTACATGGCTTTACCTAAGGTAATGGTGGGCAAATGATGAATTAGCGCCGAAATCCCTACCGTTGAATTAACGGTAACCACACCTTTGGCATGTCGGTAAATATCTGGTAAGTTGACATCGTGTACGTAGTAAACACGGTTTTTCAAGTTATGTTGCCCAGCAAGTTTGTGGATTAGCGATTGATAGTTGCAAAAACCGCGATCTTGAGGGTGATGTTTAATTAACAATGCGTCGTTTTTATCAGCGTGCTTTGCAAATGAGATGATCACGTGCTCAATGACTTCAGCAACAGATGAAAAAGGTGAGTGTTCGCGCAACTGATAATCTACCTGCACTTGCAGTGGCAACAAGAAAAAGCGCTTATCGAATTGCCTAAACACCTTGCGTTTAACTGCAGGGTCGGTAATTCGAGATATAACTTTTTGCTTGAAGTTATTAAGCCAGAAACCACATTCTTGCCAACTGGTCCACGGTCGGTGATGCTCATAGTGCGGAAACTCCTTTTGCTTCAAAGTAGTATTCACGTAATAACGCACTGCATACCAAAGCCTTTTTTTGAAGGTTGGACCTACTTGCACATTGCTCTTAACAGGCATTGCCTTGGTTGACTTTATGACATCAACAGATCGATTTAAAGATGAATATGCATTGCAGCCATCTTGCTCTAAGGTAACAAAACCAGCGCGTAAATAGCCCTCTTCAAAACACCAAACCCGCAGCCCTTTCGCCTTAGCAACGGTAATCGCGACACGGTGATAAAAGCGACAATCACCGTATAACGCGAGGTCAGTGATATTGTGTTGTTCAATAAAACTGATCAAATAGCGCCCCCAATCAGCCGATGTTCCCTGATAGTCAAACTGATGGTCTGCGCCAGCGTAGACGCGGTCTCCGCCATTAAAATTAATTTTGAAAGTTTTATGCCCTCGCACAGAAAAGTGATTGGCAAGATGTTTAAAAAAGGTGCCTAACGGACTTTGCAGAAATAATACGTGTTTCATTAGTACTCCGTTAAAATGATAAACGCATTGTCAATGCTTGCCATAAATAGCCAAGCTTGGTAAAAATTCTTTGCATGGGCGATAGTGAAATCTTTTGATTTAGTTGCTGTTGTTGAATCTGTTGAACAATATTTTCAGCTGAGGTGAATAAGCCAGTTGTCCAGTCGATGTATATTGGGTATTGAATCAGCGCAGCAAAAGCCAACTCTTCTAGAGTTTTGCATTTAGTGCGTCGTGTTAGAGGGTGCATATCTTTGGTTAATCCCCAGCCGGCATAAAACGGTTGCCCCCAAGTGACTACCTTCACCCCTTGAACAAGCGCTTCAAAGCCACTTAACGAAGTCATGGTATGCAGTTGATCGATATGCGCATACAAACTGCTTAAAGACAATTCGGTAATTTCTTCGTCGACGCAGTATTGCTTGCAATGCGATGATATTTTCCCGTCGCGATTACCTGCAACAACATCGGGGTGTGGCTTGTAAATAATGTGTGCGGTTGGATTTGCATCACGCACAGCGCGCAATAGCTCTTCATTAGAGCCAATAAATGGGCTACCTTGGGCTAGCGATGCATCGCCATCAACTTGACCAACCACCAGTAAAATCGGTGATTTAACATTCTGACACTGATAGTCACTGACTTGCCCCACGTTGTATTTACTCACCTGGTTTTGTCTTAAGGTATTGAGCAATGCCTTTGCCCTTGCTAATTGAGTTGATGACAGATTTGCGCTGCTGATTAATTGCTCGAGTCGACTCGGTTTTGAGCTATCAAAATACATACCCATATCATCAAACGCCAGCGAAGAAGGGCGGCATAAATCTGAGCCTAAACCGGCCGAACGAATAAAGCCATCCTCAACTCTAAGTGCGCCGGTTAATTGTGCGTTTTTCATTCCCCATAACAAGACTTGTTCATGTTTATTCAGTGAGTCTGGTACGTTATTAACATGGCGTACATTGATGGCATATTTTTTACAGAACGACTCAATAAAGGCCTTTTTCCACGTTGAAAAGTTTACCGCATACAAGGTTTGCCACTTAGGTTGGACATATTGCGCGACGATTAGCTCGACAATATCTTCCACCTCACATACTTGCTTGGTAATTGGATTAACGTACTTCGGGTAGTCTATTAACGACGCGTGTACCAAAGCTTGCAAACTAACGCCCTTACGACGACTACTTTTTAATGCGTCCTGGGTAAGCCCCCAGCCCGCGTAAAACGGCATACCAAAGCAATAAACCGGTTTATCTAACAACAGGGCTTCAAACCCCATTTGCGATGACACCGTGTAAACATAATCAACAGCCTTGAGCAATGCATGCGGATGGCAAATGTCATCAATTATTTCAACATTGTCGAGTTTTTGACTCGCTAATACCCCAACCTTTTTACCAAATTTGGTATCCGGATGAACGCGTACGTAAATGGTGGCGTTGGGATGGTTTGCGCGCGCGCTATCAAGCATATCGATAAAGCTTTGCTCACTGGCAAGTGCCCCTTCGATAGATAAGTCACCGGCAACTTGGTCAATGACAAGGACTTTGTTGTGCTCGTCTTTAGCAAATTTATCGCGCAGTGATTCTGTTAGCTCCGGTGACGAATAACAATTGTATTTAGTAATGCCATTAGCACATAAACTACTCATTAATAATTGGCTACGGTCGAGTTGCGCATCAGACTTTTCTACAGTGATAAGCTGTTCTAATTTTGATACCGTCCGTGCATCGTAGTAGAGCCCGTTTGCGTCGGCAATAAGAGATACACTGTGACCATTAGTCGCAGGGTGCCCTACATAACCAATAAAGCCATCTTCCAGGTAGAGATAATCAAGGTTATTAATTGAGGCAAAACGTTTTGCTTTTTGCGTATTCTTTTTTAAGCCCCACCCTACAACGGTATCCGTTGAACCGGGTTTACTAAACGGCTTGAGTAACGCGAGTTTTTCCTGCAAGCATGCCTCAATTACGGCACGACGCTGAAAAATCCCTTTTGATGAAGTCCAAAGAGTCATTAAATATTTTACGGGTAAAGTTAGGCTATTTTCTTAAATAAGTTTGCAACGAATTTTTTTAAACTCTTACGCGAGGCAACCATTTTTAGATAATTTAAACGTTGGTAGTTGTCACTCCAATAGCGATCAAATTGTGGACTGCTAAAAGGAATCACGTCACGACCGCGATTAAAATGAATGGTGTGTTCAGCAAGCCCGCGAATTTCTATAAATTTATCCGCCACAACGTTGGTCATATCCATGTCTTTAATGTACTGGGTTGGATATTGGGTAAATGAATACAACTTAAAGCGTAAAAAATAAACGAAGCGCATTACATGCGTGGTACTCGGTCGAAAGCCTTGCTTGATCGCACTAACCAACGCTTGATTTGAATGCACCGTCACATTTAGCAGCGGATGGGAGTACCAAGTTTGCTCCAATAAATATACTGGCTTATTGCAAATCAAACCATGCACGGCAGAGGCTGCATTCAATGCCACTAGCGAATCTGCTAATTCTTCTGCTTCGAACAGATCGTCCTCGTCAACGGCGATTATACGATCGGTCATCTCAATATTAAGCTCTCGACTCTGTGGATAAACGATTAACCATTCATGCCCCAATTGCTGCGACATATACACAATAATGGTCGATAGTTCATCATCTGCTAATGTGCAGTATTCATCGCATGCGGTGAATAGCAGAATCTTTTTATTTACGTTGGCAAATAAACCGCTAGTCAGCTTTTCTAACTTCTTTTTGCGTTTAGCTTCTTTGTGCTCAATGTAGTTTGAAACCTTGATAACCTGTTCAGGTGACAGCGACTTATTCCAACAATCATCGGGCAAATGTTTTTGCAAGCGCACCGAGTTATTGCGCTCAAAAAATATTGAATTAGGCAACGCACCGCGACCACAGCAAATATAGTTAAAGTTGTTATTGACACACCAAGTGTGTAGCGCCAGGCAATTATCGCTTATCAGTGGTAATTCAAATAAAAACTGCGTGACATTATTTTTCTCAATCCACTGTTTGATACTCGTATCGCTATCAAACATCAGCCCATTGTAGGTAACGCTGTTACCAAGAAAATTATGTAAATAACGGTTTTCGCTGTAGCGATTTTGTTTGTAAAGAGCGGTTACAGTGTCAGCTGCGACCGTGATCGGTTTTGGTTCAATGACATTGATATCTCGCTCAAGTTGCTCTTTGAGTATTTTTTCGTTTTTGCGCTTAAATTGATGATATTCGCCATCGATCGGGTGTGGCGCATGAATCAAATAAATACCTTTTGAGCCTAACCAGTCACCATATAAGCGATAAATAGACTTCCAACCTCGATATTTACGAATATTCATGAAGTTACCCTTCATGGAGTGCCAATTCCTAGGTTGTGGATAGCGCATATTTTTACGGATCATGCGAGTTGTAAACTCGTAGTCTTCGTACCCCCACCCTTCAAAATGTTCGTTTTGACCACCACAACTTAAGTAAAAGTATCGATTCACCAACACCACAGACGTGCCATGTGAGTACTTTGATACATACTGCTTGTTCGATTCGATCATTTGATTGATACAAAACGACTTGCGCAATCTTTGCTCGGTGCTGTTGTATAAACGGTAGCCTTCTTCCGTTAGGTATATCACCGGACACATTAACAGATGGTCAACGGTGGTACGCATATTAAGCAACTCAGCTTCAATAAGCAGATCGTCGTAAAAACCTGGATATGGAATGAGATCAGCATCCATAAACATGATTAACTCAGCAGTGGCAACTTTAGCACCGTAATTTCGAGCACGAGCCAAATTAAACGGTGTTGCTGAATCGGCACCTGTTGTCTCGTATCGTATTCCCAACTCTAGGCACTTACACTTTAGCAACTTAGCATTTTCCACCACAGAACCATCGTCAACGACAATAAACTCGACAGTGTTTTCTTGATAACCGGTTTGACAAAAACCGAGACGATCGACGATGTCCATGCGCTCTTTAATTAAACGCACGGGAACAATCACACTAAGTTGAAAATTGGGGTGAGGCGTGTAGGTCAAAATGTTGATACTTTTTTATTTAAACAAATTTAAATCGATACGATTATCACGTTGCTTTAATTTCTGCTTTAACGCTTTGCGAGATGAACTGAACTCTAGAAGCTCATGCCAATGACGTTGATAAATTTTGCGCTGAATTTTATCACTAAATGACGCTATCAACGAGTGAAACTGAGTTAAAAACTTAAATTTAACTGCCATCATCGTCTCATTGTATACTTTATTTTCATGAGTGACCTGCATCGGTCGAATATGCACTAAGGGCTTGGCGACGACATCGATTTTATAGTGCTGGAAAAAGCGTAAATTGAATTCCAGGTCCTGATGGCGAATATACGATTCATCAAAGCCATTTAGTTTTGTTACCGCCGCCCGTTTATAGGTTACGGTGTTGGTATGCAGATAATTGTTTTGATAGTTTAACAGCAGTATATCTTCGCTTAGGTCGCCACCAACGTAGCGTTTTTGATTTTGCCCTTGTTCGTTGCCATTAATGTAGCCACAATACACCGCACCAACGTCTGCATTGGTTGACTTTAGCTTGTCTACACACAAGGTTAAGCGCCCAGGTAAATACACATCATCATCGTCAAGAAAGCACACATACTCACCTGTAGATGCGAGAAACCCCGTGTTTCGCGCTGCAGAACCATTGCGATTGCGCGGATGCACAATATAGTGCAGGTTAAAGTTTGGATGATGATCTTTGATATCTTGCACTATAGCCGCTACGCGCTCTTGGTTGTCACTGTGCAGACCATTGTCATCAACAACAATCACTTCCGTATTGTCATAGCATTGACTGACGACGCTAAGCAACGCTTGGTGTAAAGATTCAGCGCGTCCGTATGTTGGGATAATCACCGATATACGCCCGTCGACCAAGGTTTTTGCACGACTTGGTAACTCGCATAACTGTGTGTAGTTGCGATTGTTACCGCCTAACTGGTTGCTGATAAAATTGACAATATCTAATTCACTGAGTACATGCTCTGCCTTAATAACCGCAGACAGATCGCAATCAGGCGGCAGCAAAGAGTGTTCAAGCGCTTGAAAATCTCCTGCGTATTTTTGCGCAACCTCCATATTGTGCAACGGTATCATCCCCAGCGACGTATTTGCGTATAAATTCAACAAAAACGGCCTGTCATTAGCCGGTGCAAAAGTTGCAAAATAACGAAGACTATCAATTGACTCAACCACAACACCAATTGATACCAATGACTGAGGATATTCAAATTGCGACACGTCCCACTTCATCAATTGCGCATGCTCGATTTGGCATCGACTATCTCGAATTGAGCTGTCACTGACATCTGGCATTACTAAATTAGGAAACGCGACAAAACACGACGTTGAATGGTTTTGATAAATATGCCCTAACGGCAAATGGTCAAACGGTGCCTCAAAGGTGCTCGCGAGTTCAATAAGCTCATCAACGATAGACACGTCGATCGCTATGGCAAACGAGCCACAGGTATCAAGCAGTGAAGGCTTATAAAAACCATTTTTCTGCGCGTCAGCTACATTTACATGTTGCCAGTTATACTGTGACGCACCTAACTGCAACACCTTCCAATCGCTAGGAATGGTCGTCGCGAACTGCTTAAATTTGGTAAAAAAGTTATCGGCTAGGATTACGTCATCTTCAAGTATTAAAATGCGTTTATAACCGGACTCTTTGGCTTGCCTTAAGAGGCGAATATAGGTGTGTAAATAGCCCCATGCGCCAGGAGATTCAATAAACTTTGTGCTGCGTTGCTTTTCAACAGAATTAAATTTAGCAAAAAACTCTAGAGCACCATTTGGGGTTTGCTGATACTGTACAAATTGCTGATATAAGTTATCAGCATAACCATTGGATGCCGTAAACAATTCAAACTCAATGTGACATTGCGTCAGCTGTCGGGTCATTTTAAAGCGTTTTGCTAAATCGTGTTCAAGGTTGACCACATACACTTTATCAAAGTAGGTGTTAAACCAAGTTGCATCGTGCTCAACATCGGTTGTTGTGTTATCTACGCGGTTACCGAGTTTTTGTTCACATAAGGCAATATTGTAACGAACAAGCTCATCGCCAAATTTATCTCGGGCTTGCTGATAGAGTGCCAGCGCACCATCGTAATCGCCTGAGGTATATTTTAACGCTGCTTGTTTAAATAGATTTTGCATAGGATAAAAAGCGCATGACCTAGTGGCCATGCGCTCGTAACAAATTTAAATTAGTCGTTACCGAATAAGTCTCGAGTGTATACCTTGTCAACCACGTCACTGAGGTTGTCGGTTTTACGGTTGGCGATGATGACATCAGACATTTGTTTAAACTCATTCAAGTCTTTAATAACTTTTGAGTGGAAAAACTCGTCTTCTTCCATTACCGGCTCATAGATTACCACTTCGATACCCTTGGCCTTGATACGCTTCATTACACCTTGAATTGACGACGCACGGAAGTTATCTGAGCCCGACTTCATCACTAGGCGGTATATCCCAACAACCTTTGGGTCGCGTTTGATAATTGAGTTAGCAATGAAATCTTTACGGGTAACGTTGGCATCAACAATCGCTTGGATCATATTGTTTGGCACGTCTTGGTAGTTAGCCAATAACTGCTTGGTATCTTTAGGCAAACAGTAACCACCATAACCAAACGAAGGGTTATTGTAATGGCTGCCAATACGCGGGTCTAAACTCACGCCTTCAATAATTTGGCGCGTGTCTAAACCGTGTGATTCAGCGTAGCTGTCTAGCTCATTAAAGTAAGCAACGCGCATTGCCAAGTAAGTATTAGAAAATAACTTAATGGCTTCGGCTTCAGTTGAGTTAGTAAATAATACTGGAATGTCTTCTTTTAGCGCACCTTGCATTAATAGCTCGGTGTAAACCGATGCACGCTCTGATTCTTCACCAACAATGATACGAGATGGATATAAGTTGTCGTGTAATGCTTTACCTTCACGCAAGAACTCTGGTGAGAAAATTAGATTTTCACAGCCCAACTCGTCTTTCATTTTGGCAGTAAAACCAACCGGTACGGTTGACTTAATAATCATCACCGCATCAGGGTTTATTGCCATTACATCGTTGATCACAGCTTCAACAGACTTAGTGTTGAAGTAGTTGGTTTCTGGGTCGTAATCGGTTGGTGTTGCAATCAACACGTAATCAGCGTTTTTATACGCCATTTGTTTGTCGGTTGTCGCCAACAAGCTCAAATCATCACGCAATAAAAATTGCTCGATTTCAGCATCAACGATTGGCGATTTACGATTGTTAATTAACTCGACTTTTTCAGCAACGATATCTAATGCGATAACGTCATTGTGCTGTGCGAGCAAGACAGCACTAGACAGGCCTACATAACCTGTACCGGCGATAGTAATATTCATTAAATTTACAACTTCTCTTGGAGTAATTTGTGGGTAATTACGATTAGCTAACTTTGTAAGAACTTTTGCGCTAGTAAAAAGTATAAATATATATTTGCTTGTATATCAGCTTGTTGGGTAAGGTAAGACAATCCATCATAGCTTTTCGCAATTTCATTTAGTTCGCTTAAGTTTAACATCTCTTGTGTAGATAAAAATTCGCTTCCTTTCACCAAAAAGCCATAATTTTCGAATTCGACTTGCGGTCTTACAACGTCAAAATCTTTTACCTTTTTTGATTGAAATCTATAACCATCAAAGCAATTTATAAGCGGAATATCTTCAAACAGTCTATATTTGGGAACCGCTCTATTATCATATGGAAATAAGGCTAAGGCTTTATCATTTTCATAAATCAAATCGATAGAGATAGCATTTTTATCTATTTCCCAATCACTATATGGACACTTTTTGACAAGTAACAAATTAAGAAAGTCATATAGAATGTCTATTGAAGCTACATTTTTATTTTCTGCAATGGAGTGGGCCGCGTAATGACTTTTGCCACGATTATTTATATAAAATAAATCATTAATCGCTGATGGACGCAATTTATTGTTTCTTTGTGAAAATTCTTCCACATAATCATGGTAGGTAAACAAGTGTTCAGGTATGTTTTTTAACCTTGCATTTGACGAAGTGTCACTAGGAGGAAGAGCGACTCCGCCACTTATGTTAGCACCATAATACCCAGTGATTTTACAATATTTAGCGTCGCCAGGGATTGGACCATTCATGTAAGTGTTGAGATTATTCAACTTGAGAAAGTTACTATCTTTTAATCCCTTCACTATGCGATATGGAGTGCTAAGAGACTGCCCAATAAACCTGACATTTGTAGCTGGTGATATGTTACGCGCCTTAATAATCTCCTCGAAGATCAACCGATCTTGGCTCTCACCATTTCCATAAACATAGCATTCAATATTATCAAATTTGGAAAAGCTACTAACAGCTAGTCTACTATCGGCTCCGCCTGTTAATTGAAGACTAACTTTATCAAAAGTATTCGCAACAACATTAGCTCGTGAATTTAAGCGCTGAGCGTAAAGTTTTTTTAAGTCAGAAAAGCTAAAGTGGTCATACTTATCATAGTCTGGTCGATTGATACTTATAAGCGGGTGCGAATCTACAAACGTAAATTCTTTTCTCGAGCTTTGGTTATAAGATATGTCGTCGAATTGAATATAAAAAACATCTTTTAAAATGGTCTCGCCACGCATGGGGCTTTGATAGGCTATTTGATCGTACAAGTAAGTTACATTAATGTCCTTCAAAGCAACATATTTACTTAATGCTTCCAAACAACTAGATACAGCAAATTTCGTTCCATCTGAATAATAAAAGATATTAAATTGACACAAAGGGTCTATGACCAACTCTGCACTATGTTCATTTAAATTCAAAGCTAAGAAGACCCCAGATAAATCAATATTTTGTTTTTTCAAAGCTGAAAAACAATCTTCATCAATAGCTTCGTTACGAAAGTAATCTTCAGAATTTAAACAATACCCAAAAAGTCGAGTTTCATTATATTTTCGACTCATTTCATTGGGTAAATTAACGTGACTTTCAAAGTTTGATAACAAAAAGTCCGTTTTATTAGATTGGTAATACAACATTTTTTAGCCTTTATAAAAGCATTATTTTAAGGTGTAACTAGTTATCAAGTACTCATCATCCTGAAGCGTTTTTTACAAATGATAAGTAAGAAAATGTATACACCTACGTTACCATAAGTGGTTTTTAGGTGCTTGAGCACATGGATATTAATAAAAGCTTTTATTTATTTTCAACAAGCTCCAACGCGATCTGTAGTTGGCCATTGTTATATTGTGAGGTTAAGAAATCTTTCATTTCGTCGAGGCGATTTGTGTAACGAGATACTTCCTTCCAATGAGTTCTGTATATAAGTTCAGCAGTTTCCTTGCCGAATGACTCAATGGTGGAACTAAACTGCCCCAAAAACTTAGCTTTTAATTCTAGCATGCCGGTATTGAAAACTTTATTGCTTACATCCGATGGTTCTGGGTTCATGCGCACCATAGAGTGATTTACAGCTCCTATCTGGAACAATTCGAAATAGCGTAAGTTAAACTCCAAGTCCTGATGGCGGCGATATGATTCATCAAAACCATTTATAGCTAAAACTGCACTTCGTCTGTATGTCGCCGTATTAGTATGCAAATAATGTTTCATGTAATCCAAAGTTAAAATTTCTTTGGTTAAATCACCTGTGGCATAGCGATTTTCGTCATTTACGGGCGAGTTCCAACCTAGAAAGCCACCATATACACCGCCAACAGTTTTAGGTTGGTTACGCAATGCCTCTACGCTTTTATCTAAACGCCCCGGAAGATAAATATCATCATCATCTAGGTAGCATACAAATTCGCCTGTTGAAGCAAAAAGTCCCGTGTTTCTTGCCGCAGCGCCATTTCTATTTTTCTTATGGAACAATAAATTGATAAGTACTTGAGGAAACTCTGCTTTAACTTGTTCAACTATCTTACTGGTTTCATCGTTATATTTAGTTTCATCTCCATTATCACTAACAACTAAAATTTCTTTATCAAAGTATGCTTGTGATGCTGCAGAACGCAGCGCATTGGCAAGATTTGTTGGACGTTTATATGTTGGGATAATTACCGAAATACGCCCTTCGACAATGTTAGGATACTCTACGTCTAGCAACTCTAAGTTAGAACCGTTTTTATCGACCATGCCTAAAGAAAACTCGATAAAATCAGCTATATCTGATTCTGTAAGATATTTTAAAGGCGCGACTTTCACGGAGTAATTGGCTTCAGGTAAAGTTAGGCGACCTGAAACTGGTTGTAGTTGATTATAATCGAGTTCCATTAACTCTAAATTGTGGATGACCCTAGGTCCGTCGACAGTATTTATAAACACCCTTAACTCAAATGGCTGTTCTGCTGGTTTATCGAAACTAGGTAAATATCTCAGAGCTTCTTTTGAATCAATAACAACATTTATGGTTGGTTTGCTTAGCGGAAAATCGAACCGTTCTACTTGCCATTTCATTTTTGCTCCATGTGATGATTGACAGCGACCTCCACGAATGCTGCTATCCTCTACATCTGGCATTATGATATTTGGAAAAGCAACAAAGCACTTTCCTAAATACTTTTCATAAATTGCACCAAGTGAAATATGATCGAACGGTGCCTCAAATGCCTCTTGAACTTCAATTAACTCATCAAAAATACTTGAATCGAGAGCTATTGCAAATGAACCACACGTATCGAGTCTACGAGGCAAATAAAAACCTTGTTGAGTCGCCTTGGCAACATCGACACTATCCCAGTTATACTGAGATGCACCAAGTTGCAAAATTTTCCAATCATCCGCAACGTTATCAATAAAGCGGGTAAAGTCTTGATCAAAGGTTTCGGATAATAAGACATCATCTTCTACAATAAGAATTCGTTTATACCCTTTTTGCTTTGCGTCACGCACGATACGTAAGTATGTGAATATATAACCGATAGCACCGGCAGATTCTATAAAACCTTTACCTCGCTTAACTTCAAGCTCATTAAATTGAGGAAACTTTGTTAGCTGGCCTAGACTTCTTGCTTGATATTTTTGAAAAATTTCGGCTGGCTCACCTACATAACCATTAGTCGCTTCGAACAATTCAAAGTCAATGTCATTAGCTTTTAAATGAGTAGCGACTTTTAATCTATTTTCTATCTTATGTTGTAAATTAACCATGTAAACATGATCAAATACATCATTCACTTTCTTTAAGTTCGTTGCATTGGCCTGTGTTTCAGATAGTGCTTCAATACAACGTTTAATATTTAACTTTACGAAATCTGCACCATATTTATTGCCGGCTTGTTCATAAAGCTTTTTAGCTCTAAAGTAATCGCCATTTAAATAGGCGCTATTTGCTTGGGAAAAAATACTTTCTATCATAATAATTTGCGGAAATTCTAATTAGTGGATTGTTACTTAGATATTTAAGGTTTGGTCTATTAAGGGTTAATTCGACAGAAGTAAGCACCTTTTTCACACATGACCTCTTCCTCTTCGTAACTGATAAATCGATCATCAAATACTTTTTTCCAACTTTGAACAATATCCTTTTCTTCTTGACGATTGAAATCATCAAGTACAATATCAAGTTGATGGTTTGCTAAGTAATTTAACAATAAGGGGACACCGGGTAGTCTCGCTAAAGGGCCTGTCTTCGCAGGTGGTCCATCAATTAACACAAGTACTTTTGCAACTCTTCCTGCAAACACATGCTTTAACTGGTTTAACATTGATTCACACGAGTAGTATAAGAAATCCTGTCCATTGACCCGACAATCAACCAAAGGAGCATGGATCAAGTCAACCAGTTCATTCACTCCTGCATCGGTGAGTGATGTCATAGTCTTTTCGAAATACTTTTTGTTATGCTCAAATGTCACAATTTGTTTAGGAAGATCTAAGTATTTCCCTGGCGTATTATCATTTAACACTTCCACGGACTCTAATCGCGGAGCGCTGTTTTGTAATTTGTGCTGTTGTTTGTTTTTTAACGCTTTTGCGAATAGCAACGTTGATGTCCCACTACCAAACTCGATGATGAGATCGTAGTTATTTCGTTCTATTTTATTTAGAAGAAATAAAGCGATATCACTACTAATTGGCCATCCATGGTAATCCATTGCCAAATTACCAGTCTCAAGATAGTTTTGAACTCCGATATAAGACTCGATTTGTTTAACCGAGTTTAGGAGACCGGTTTGAAATTTATTAACTATGTTATTTTCTAACGATGAGAACATCTTCTGCTGATTTTCAGCCAGCTGACTTAAAGTTTGATTTTGAGACGAAAGTTGTTCCGCAACCTTATAGCTAGATTCAAGCTGCTTTTTTAACTCTGTATTTTCCAAACTTAAGTCCGTAACAACCTTATTTAAACGTGAGTTTTCAACTTTTAAGTCATCAAGGTTGAACTCAACAGTTGCTATTTTTTCTTCCAAAGATAGTTTATTCGTGGCCAATAATGCTAATTGTTTTGAACAAGTTTGGTTCTCTTGACGCACCTGCTCTAACCGCTCAACTTCAGCTATTTTTTCTTCTAATGCGGTTTGCATTTCTTCAAGTAATATATTGAGTTTTTCTTGCGCTTCAAGCGAGTTTTGAAGATCAAACTGCTGTGCTTCAATTGTTTTATTTTGATTGGCAGTATTCTCTACTAGTTGCTTATACTTCTGCTCTAGAGTATTGAATACATCTTGAGATACCAAAGAGTTTGGTTCTTTACTTTGATGCTTTCGAATATAGATAACATGGCCAATATTAGGGTTTAAATCATCGTCGATAGAGATACTTTCAAAGCCGAAAGTAGCTAAAAAATCATCAGCTTCAGACACAGTACTGTTGAGTAACGAATCATCAGGCTTATCTAATATTGCTTTAATAACTATGACATCTAACTCGCTAAGTCGATCAACGTAGCCTTTTAAGACTTCTACCGCTGGCAAGCAATCGATAGTCAACCAGTTTGCATTTTGCTTTAAACTTGCCATAAGTTCATCTAAATTAACTGTTTTTACGCTATTAACATGAGCAATTTTTAGATTACGCCAATACTTTTTCAGTGATTCTATTTCAACTAAACCATTATGCTTAGGGTTATTGGCGTAGTAAAAAGAGCGTTCTTGGTTGTCTTTGGCAACCACTTTTTCTCTAATTAGCCAGTCTCGATGTTGTATTTTAGGCTTTAACTTATCGACGACTTTACCATCGGCTTCAACAAAAAATACTTTTTCGATGTTTAAATCAATACAGCGGTTTACGATAGACTCGTTGACACCTATTTGTATCGCTCCGTTAATGGGATAAATTTCTTTTAATATAGATAGCTTATCTACTAATTTTGAATGTACTTTCACGTCAAGCTCTTAACTGGCAATTTTTCTAGGTTGGATTTTATTTTTGACTGCATCCGTAATAAACATGACAGGGCGCGTTCTTAGTTTGCGAAGTTTGCGTTGCTTATTTGTTAACGGAGTAATTTTAACGGTCGTGTTTACAGCTTTTATCGGCGTCACTTGCTGTGTAACAGAAGTTTGCTTTGCTGTTTTCTTCTCAAATAACTCTTCGTATTTTTCTTGCACTAATAGAAGTTGCTTTAAGCTCTCTTCGTTTTCTTGCTGTAATTTATTACTAAGCCACTTAAAATGTCGCAATTCTTTGCGTGTTTCTTCTAGCGCTTCAGATTTTATTGTTACTTGTTTATCGGCTCTAAACTTTTCATTTGTGATAGATTTGATGTCGCCATCTTTTTGTAACAGTGCGGTTTGATAATTTACAGCGTCATTTTCAACTTTTAAGGTCAGCTTTTCATAAGACTCTTGTACCGATAAAAGCTGTTTTATAGTCTCCAAGTTTTCCTGCTCTAACTTTGTATTGAGCCATTTAACATGTCGTAGTTCTTTGCGCGTCTCTTCCAAAGCATCAGATTTAATCGTTACCTGTTTATCGACTCTAAGCTTTTCATCTTTAATGGACTTAATTTCATCATCTTTTTGTAAAAGCGCACCATGATAATTTGCGGCTGCAGAGTGAAGTTTTATGTTCAATTCTTCAATTTCAATTTGCAAAGCGTGAAGATTTGAATATAGAGTCTCGTTATCCAATTCATGCGTACGAACGAGGTTTTTCAGTTCGCTATTTGAATTCTCTAAGTCTTCGATTTGCGACTCTAATTCGATGAACTGATGCGACTTGGAAACACTTTCGTTAATAAAATTCCACGCTGAAAGTAAACTCATATTATCTCGGTTAAACTCTCGATTGATATTTGCCACAGCTTCCATATCAGCATAGAGTGAGGCCGGCTCATCAGAATATAGGTTGGTAATCGTTTTTATCAGAGACAATTCACCTTCGTTATAAGAAGGGACGTTTAATTCAGGTGAAGAGTGAGAGAAATCCTTCTTAACAGCGAAAGTATTGCACGCTGCGTCAATAGCACTTATAACATCCTCTGAACAGCCAATAGCCTCTATATTTACTAAAATAGCTCTATCCGAATTTCGATTATAAAAGTGCAACATCTGCGAATGGCACTCCATCCAATAATCAATAGCGTCGGCTAGTTTGGTTTGACTCACTTCTTGATTTTTAAACTTGCTAGCCAAATAGCATTCCACGGATGTGTAAAGAAGAATATAGCGTTTATCTTCTTTGTCTCTTTCTAAAATACTACCAGTGAACAATTGCTTATTAATCTGCAAATTGTCATCTGCATTGAATAAAGTATTCAATGACAGTGCAATTTCCCTAAATTCAGGCTGTTCCATGCCTGTTACTATTATTTTTTTCATAGCGAGATCCTTTATTTCTTATAAACCGACTACAACAGCAGCTGATACTGCTATTTGATATATGACTTGGAAGATGTCTTTGGTAAGCTGCCATTCCTTCATGTCAGGTTTGGCCAGTACAAAAATTTCATCTCCTGCTTTAACTAAATTCTTTTCTTTCAGGTTACCGTTATCGATTTTAACGAAGTCACCGTTTGGCTTTTGCAGCAAAATATTCATTTCGTCCCAATCTGCGGTGGCGCCACCAGCTTTTCCAATGAGCTCTTTAACGCTCATTTTCTCTTTAAAAGCGATTGCGGTTGGGAATAATACTTCACCATGTACCATCACTAAATTGCGTTTACTTGGGATAACAACTTGGTCACCCTGTTGCAAAATAATCTTTGCTGGTTCATAGCCCTCAGACAACAGTACCTGTCCTTTAGGCTGCACCTGTCTGGCCTTTTCAATCCATTGTAAAATGGTGTTTGCCTCTGCCTCGCGAAGCTGTGCAGCTTCGGTTGAATCTGAGCGTGTGGTGAGTACGGTTTGCTCAAGAGACGATAAAGACGCGTTAAGCATTTCTTTTTGGCGCTTGGCGACTGACTTTCGAAACAACTGAATTGCTTTGTCGTTTGACAGCTTGTTAAACTCAACGCGATTTAACAAATCTTCTAAGCTAGCACCCCAAGGTAAAACCATTTCAAATTCACTGTCGTGCTCGCCTAACACGTCAACACTAATGCTGGTTGGCTTTAGCTGCGATGACACCTTTATCAAGGCACCTGCTTCCACCTCAATATCGGCAAGCTGAGTGCTGTTTATTGGGTATTGTTGTGCGGTTATTTCTTTTACCGCAGCGCTTACCAGCTTGTTGTGTTGCGGCTCTATTATGGTAATGTGCGTGGCTTTGTCATTGGCTATAACCGCTGACATAATATTGTCGAGGTTAGCGGTTGACTCTTTAATTTCATACTTTCCTTGAAAACCAACTTCCCCTTCAATCTCCACTTCGCCTCGTTTAGGGCCCACAAAGATCACATCGCCATCTTGTAACTGCATAACCGGCAGTTCACCGCGTTGTAAAAACGCATAAAGATCAATGTTGTATTTAATCTGGTTATTACGCTTTACTTGAATATGACGCATGCTACCAATATCACGACGCACCCCACCGGCTAAATCGATAAAGCGAAAAATACTATCGGCACTTTGACCTTCGTAAAGACCTGGCTTTTGAACCAAACCAGACAGGAAAATTTTTACTTTTTGACTCGACACTAAGCTAACGTATGCTTCAACATTGGCTTTGTATACCCGTTGAATACTTTTATTAATAACATCGTTTAAGTCACTGTTACTCACCCCTAATACGTTAATTGGGCCAACTTTAGGAATAAAAATATTGCCACGAGGGTCAACGATAATCGTTTCTTGAAAGTTAACCCCACCCCAAAGTTGCACCAACAACGAGTCGCCTTGAGCAATTTTGTACGCCGGGTTTATTGCTGAAAACGTAGTATCTTTAAAGCCACCTTTAAATACCCAATCACCATATAGGTTCTTCAGGTTTGTTTGATCGATGGTTTGTGGATTTTCATCAGAGGCGCTTTGTGCTATCGAGATGCTGCTGTGCGCTGCAGCAGAGAACAATACTAAGCCTGCTGAAAGCAGTAACGACTTTATCATTCTTGATGTTCCTTTATTATTGTGTAAACCATTCGCCCAACTGCATAAATAAGTAACAAGGCAACAAACCAAGTAAAAATACTGTACAAGCGGCGTGGATATTTTTGATCTTCAGCTAATGCTGGATATTCAATGACAAGTAGGTGTTTGACCTTACCATATGCATCAGCTCTTACCGTTTCTAAGTTAACCAATGCTGAGGTATATAAATCGGCAGCCAATTCACTCTTTAACTGAATTTCTTTAAATTCGCGATTTACTTTATTTAACGAGACCTGATCTTTTTGCGTTAATTTAGCTTGTTCTTGGGCGATTTGAGCTTTGAGCGAATCAATGCGAATCTTTTTCGTTAGAACATCTACCGAGTCTTCACGCATTACCACAAGTAGAGACTTTAACTCAGCTTCTTCGTTGATAAGTGCCATTTCCAACTGATTAATGGCCTCAACTAACGCACCGCCTTTTATCTCTGGGCTATAGAGTTTGAAGTCGTCTTGAAATTGCACTAGCTTACTTTGTTGGTCACTTAACTCTTGATAGGCTCGCTTCACTTCGTTTTGTGCATAATCAAGTTGCTGCAACACCATTTTATCGCTTAACTGGTTGATAAACTCTTCGCTGATACGCAGTAATTCGTTAGCAACCTCAAGTGAGTAGTTTTCATCAAACGTCTGTATTTCAACCAATAACACATCCGACATTTCGTCGTGGAATACTTTAATATGTCGTTGATAATATTCGATGTATTCCTCTTTTGAGCTATTTGCTTCTAGTCTTGAAAAGAAATCCCAGTCGGTGTTTTCATAATGTGCTTTTAATTGCACAGCGGCATCTAGTTTCATTGCCATTTCACGCGACTCAATAAAAGTTTGCAAAATAAGAGCATCACGCATAGAGGGTGAAGAACCACCTAAGGCAGCCAATCCACCTAATGCGACCTCGTTGGAGCCGGCTTCTTTTACCACAAACTGTGATTCGCTCACAAACCTAGGGCTTGCAATAACGGTGTAATAAACAATCACCAGCAATGACGCTAAGACCACTAACGCGAACGTGCCAAGCTTTGCCCACGTCAGGTATATAGTGTGTCTAGTTTGAACAAACGCTTTCGAGTCAGCGACAAATAATTTAGGATCGCGCTTAAACTTGCGGACCTTTCGTTGTAATGGTGTTAATTTTTTAGCTGTTTGAGACATAACGTGTTTCGTATTCTTTTATCGCATTGTCAAGAGAATCAAAATAATGTAACTGTTGGTCCATAATCACGACCCCAGCATCACAAAATTTGCGTAATTCCCCCATCGAGTGGTTAACCATAATCAATTTTGTTTGAGCATATTTTTCGCGCATTAATGCTTCACTTTTTTTCTTAAAGTTTGCATCGCCAACCGCTGAAAGCTCATCAATCAATAAAACATCAAAATTAAAATCAAAGCCCATGGTCAGGCCAAACGTTACTCTAGAGCGCATACCACTGGAATAACTTTTTACCGGTTCATCGAAGAATTTACCTATTTCAGCAAACTCACCAACTTTGTCTTCAATTTCTTTAGTATTTTTGTAGCCGTGAATTCGCGCCACAAAGCGCACATTTTCTCGGCCACTCATCGACCCTTGTAAACCACCTTGTAAGCCAAGTGGCCAGGAAATTCGTTTGGGCGAGGTGATCTGTCCTTTATTCGGTAAATCGGCTCCGCCCATCATGCGAATAAGCGTTGACTTACCAACGCCATTTGGGCCTAAAATGGCAATATTTCTATCGGTGGGTAATTCAATATTTACATCTTTTAAGATGTAATGACGGCCCTGCTTGGTTTTATAAAACTTGCTAACATTTTCAAAGCGAATCATAGGGTGATAAACCTAACACGATTAATATGAAATGTGATCAGTCCAGCAGCTAAACAACCCAACGCCACAGTGGCAACATAACCTAAGTCACCGATAGGAGTGTTATAGCTTTCAAAAAAGGCATCGCGGCTTAATTCTGTAATATGAAACACCGGATTCCAATCAAATAAAAACCAGTATTGCGACGGGATCATAGTTGCCCAAAAAAAGATGCCTGAAATAAAGAACATGGGCATTAGCGCTATATTCAGTAGCTTCGGCGTATCTTGCCAATACAACGCGGCACTACACAACAGCAAGCCCAAACCAAGACTCATTGAAATCAGAGCAAAAATTACCAGCACAAGTTTTAAAAAGTCATCTGGTACGGAGTCGATTCCAAGCCATCCCATAATCACCAGTACCAAAAAGTAAACCACGACGAAGGTAACAATTTCAATGAGCAAACGGGTTATCACCGGGTCAATTGGCGCCACTTGTCGGTAACCAAATAAGGCTTTATTAGCTGACACTGCCGCGGAGAGCTGTGGTAATAATTTAGAAAACAACTTATACGGCATAATGGCTACGACTAAGAAAATAGCGATGGGTACACCGGTTATACTCTCTCTACCGATGAGCGTAAAAATCGCCCCCAAGAACGCCATTTGCGCAATGGGATCAAATAACGCCCAAAAATAGCCCATACGACTACCTCCAAATCGTGTTTTTACTTCGCGCAAAAGCAAGGCTTTTACAGTATCGACCATAATTTGCCAGGAGTTTCGCTTTTTAGGTTGAGATAGAAGGCTCATTTTTCGATTAAAATATTTATGTTTTTATCCACGCTTCCGCCCAAAGGTCTAGCTCCTCAACGCGGTAATTTATGCTGTACTTTCAATTTTTCTTGTTAGCGATGAGATCTGTGTATGACCTCATTGCACAAAGCGATATCAGCGTTAATGCAGTTGCTAATGCAGTTGCTAATGCACTTAGTTAATGCACCTAAGTATGCTTTAACGGGATATCTTCAATTTATTATTTATCAACTCGATATCTCGAGTATTTAAAGGCTTTGATTCTTGTTGCGGTATGCGTGATTGCGGGCAAGCAATGTTTTGGTTTGTCGCTCAGAGTTACCCACAAATACGCACAATCTATGCATTAACCTTGTTTTATTATCCTTATTTACCACATCGGCCAACACCTGTTATAGCGGGTATATGTGGTATTATTACTTGTTAGAGACTATTGCTCTTACAAAGTCGTTAAAATCCATTTTTAAAGTGCCTTTTTGTGTTATTACTAATTTAGTAAAGGCGCTTTTGATACTCGTTGTACTAACTAAAACATTCAATGCCAGAGGTTATTATGGTTATGTTATTTTATGACTTGAATATATGCTCTAAAAAAGCGTCGTTAGTCTACTTGAAATGAGTCGCTCTATCAACGTCCAATGAGCTACCTGCTCCTGCTCGGTTAAAAAGCCAACTACAGAAGAAGTACTGAAACATCGCATTAACACTAACGAAACAATGATGCCTATTGATGCACGAGACACAGACAAACCTCACCCGTAAAAGTGTATTTTTATGCAAAAGTACGATATGGCATGTTTTGATGTGACAAAGCGAATGGGCTGCTTAAAAAGCCATGTAAAACTGGTTGTTTTAGACTTTAAAAACCGTTTTAATAACTAAACCCTCATTATATACAATCTTCGTTAGCGCTTCTTTACGCAAACAGCAAAGAAGTTGACGTTTTTGCTACTTACTACTCGCTTAAAGCAAAGCTTATCAATAGGAAAACTGAATTGATATTCGTTATAAATTTATTTATATTGAATAGGTTATCGTTTTCATAAAGGAGTATGTCTAACCATATGACAAAAACTATTTTTCGAAAAATGATCCAACATGACGCAACAGGCGGCTTGTTACTGGTTCTTGCTGCAGTACTGGCGATGATTATCGCTAACTCATCTTTGAATCCTATGTACCAACACTTTCTCAATGTTCCTGTGTCAATTCGCATTGACGACTTTGCCATCGCTAAACCTTTATTACTGTGGGTTAACGATGGATTAATGGCGATATTTTTCTTCTTAATTGGCTTAGAGGTAAAACGCGAAATTATCGATGGCGAGCTATCCTCTCGCGATCAAATAATGCTACCGGCGATTGCCGCTTTAGCGGGTATTGTATTTCCCGCACTGTTATACACCTGGTTTAATTGGGGCAACCCTAACTCTATAGCAGGATGGGCGGTGCCATCAGCAACCGACATCGCCTTTGCCTTAGGGGTGTTTAGTTTGTTTTCTCGCTATGTGCCCTTATCGCTTAAACTGTTTTTACTCTCTGTCGCTATTTTCGATGACATCGGCGCCATTATTATTATTGCCTTGTTCTACTCACAAGACTTATCGCCGTTGTCGCTACTTGTGGCGGTAAGCTGTTTAATCGTACTTTACCTGCTCAATCGCAATCGCGTGCGCTACCACTCTGCATACATATTGGTGGGTATTATTATGTGGGCCGCGGTACTTAAATCGGGCGTTCACGCCACGTTGGCTGGTTTTGCGCTTGCGATGTTTATTCCATTTGATGTTAAAAATGAAGACGGAAATTCAATTTTGCTCGACCTAGAACACAGCGTGCAGCCTTGGGTGGCGTTTGCTATTTTACCGATATTTGCGTTTGCCAATGCCGGTATTGTACTCACCGGTCTGAGTATTGATGATTTACTGCACCCTGTAACGCTCGGGGTGATTTGTGGTTTATTTATTGGTAAGCAAGTGGGTATTTTTGGTGCATGCTGGCTGGCAATACAACTTGGTTTAGCCAAATTACCCAAAGGCGCCAGTTGGTTGCAACTGTACAGTGTTTGTGTGCTTTGTGGTATCGGTTTTACCATGAGCTTATTCATTGGCTCGCTGGCCTTTGAAGGCGATACCAATAATTATTTTGAACAAGTTAAGCTAGGGGTGCTGGTTTCTTCGGTTCTAGCTGCTTTGTGGGCGAGTTGGTTGATAAACTCGTCACGTGAACAAACCGACAGCAAGCAGGAAAGTAGCCGTTCACTTGCGCATTAACGCGCAAGTGAATATCAGCGCGATTTGCAGTTAAAGCTAAGCTAGGAAGGTAATATTCGAATAACTCACTTGCCTTTGTGCTTGTTGATGATAGTTAGTAATCGCTACCGATTGCTATATGTAGCGTTAATCATTAACAATGCTAACGTGCTCTATGTGGCGAAATCCCTCGTTTAAATCAACTGTTTGATAGCTTTGGCACATGGCTCGTAACACCTCTGGGTCGATGTATTTACCGGTTAGCTTTGAGCGTTGCTCGTTACGCGCTAATAGTAGGTGTTCATAACCTACGAAATCAAACACCACAGCGTTAAACTCGGCACTGGGGTAGTAACTGAAAATTCGTGCTCGCGATTTTCGCGTTAAGTTGGTTAAATCCCAAATCACGTGCTGATACTGTTTACTTTGTTCGATGGCTGCTTCAAACAAATGTTTGTGTTGTTGCCGAATAATATGATTTGCAGGTAGCTGAAAAAACTGGTGATACGCTATCTCGTTATGCCGACATAATTGCTCAACAATTGCGTCAGATGAAATCGCAAAGTCATAGTCAAGCCGCTTAAGGAAGCTTGACTTACCACTGCAAGGTGGCCCTACTAAAACGGTTATTTTCACCCATCCCCCTGACGCATTTGTGCTTTGTTTTATCGAGCAATACTCCCAGATGCGATATCGACTCGTTTAGTTATAGTAGCAAACGCCTAGCTAAATTGGTTAGCCAAGCGTTTGGTTCACATGGCTATTTGCTCGTTGCAACTTGTGCTTCGGTTTTTAAACCGAGCTTTTTAAATACGCTTGCGGCAGGGCAAAATCCAGAAAATGAGTATTGAAACATGTTTGCGCCAATAAAGGCGGTAAACCAGAAAAATGCTGGGTGTACAAAATGGGTTAACGCCAGTGATAACAAAATCATAAATCCGGCAAAACGAAAGACTGCTTTTTCTACGGTCATAATGCGCTCCTAAAAATTATAACGGGCACGTAACCAAATATTTGAATTGGCTTTGTGCTGTCCAAAAAATGTCACTTGCTGCTCTCCGACAAACACATTAGCGCCTGTTGCCAGCTGCCAGTTATCATTAACGCGATAACTTATCGACGGCTTAATGTAAGCGTCTTGATCAGTCGGTGAGTAAAACACGAATAACGTTGTAGTCAGTGCTTGTTGCATTGCTCGCGAGGTCAAGCGCAAGGTAAGCACTTGTCTGTTTTGATCAATCAATGGTGTCGAGGCAAGCATCGGTGTTTGGTTATGCGCTTGCTTTAGTGCTTGGTAGTCCTGCGTGTGCTCTAAATAAAATTGCACCGATGCCGTTGTGTTAGCGATCACTTCTCGCTCATAGCCTAGTAAAAAGCGAATTTGATCATTGGCCACAAACGGGTTATCACCTTGGCTGTCATCAAGGCTGTTGTATACCGCAACTTCGGTATTAAATAATCCACCAAAAGCTGGCCGACGCATGCTGGCACCATAGCTGTTAAGGCTAGGAAAATAACTGTAACCGGCAAAGGGAGGTTCAACCGAGCTCCCCATCGGAGTTGTCCACACGCCCTTGTAGCCATATAAGGCGTATTCAATACCATTTTGTGTGGCGGCCAAACGCATGGCATATTGCTCGCTGTCACTGTCTAGCACGTTAAACTCGCTCGGTGCTACAACGGCTTGCTCTACTGGCGAGTAAAATGAAAATCGCTCGCCTCGAATATAATTATCCGCGTGAAACTCTGGCGCATAGACAACATCTAGGGTAAAGCTTTTTGCATAATGCAACACTCGCAAGGCGTCATTGGGCGCTTTTAAATAAGCGTCATCACGGCCCGCAAAAAAGCTTTGCCAGTCTTTGGCAAATAAATCATTCAAAAATAAGTAATCACCGGTACCCCAGGTAATGACTTGACGACCAGCGATAACATCCGTTTGCGCTGTGGGACTAAAGCCTATATTAAGCTCCCGAACATCGTAATCATTGTCATTGAGCAGCATATCCGCCAATGCATCAATTTTTGCATTCACCGTTAACGCATCAGTGCTATAAGCGGCGTCAAGTCGCACCCGCAATTCCGATATTGACTGCGCGTTATCGGTCACGTGATCATCAATAAACGCACCGTAAGCTAGCTCGGTAAAACCCGAGATACGCCAAGGTGACTGATCTTGGTTGTCATCACCCCACTCTTGATCACTCCAGTCATCGCTTTTTGTATTGCTGTCTTTATCGCTTTCTGTATTGCTCTGTGCGGGGTTTTGAGCGTGTTGCGATTGCTTAACTGGCGACTCTTGAGCCTCGTAAAAAGCACTAGGGGTTGCGGTATACGAACCCATTTCTCCGAGCTCTGCAGCCAATGCTTGGCTTGCCAAGGCACTGGTGTGACTCATTGATATCGACAAGGCCACCAAAGTCGTCAACAAGCTGTTGTGCTTAGTGTGTTGCCCAGTATTTGGCTGAGTATGTTGTCTATTGCTTCGCATAGCGTTTTGCATAACGATTTACCACTTTTGCTGAACGACTATTGGCTTGGTGGATTGCGATAACTGCGGTCGCTGAACAAGCTGTCGTCTAAGCCCTGATCATAACGCACATTGCGAAACTGCATTTCGGTATACGAGCCGTCGGCAAGCTGCTCTATACGTGAATGCATCACCGTTGGGTGGCCATCGATCACGGCCACTTTTTTCACCGTCATTTTGCGCATTGCCTTACCTTGTTGATCAAAGTAGATCATTTCCATCGGCAAAAACGTGCTGTTGTCGATTTTTACTTGATAGTAAGCAAACTCTACCGAGCCAGCGTCTTTAGGGGTACCTTTGATTTGATAATACGATTCATCAGTGGCGATTAACTCATAGGTGTCATCGTTTGGATTTCTCCCCGATACGTCTTCGTAATAAAAATGAGAGCCGACAAACGATGTGCGTTTATCACCTGCCGATATGCGTTTTACTAAATCTAATGCAGGTAAATAAAGCCAGCGGTTATCGTCGCTTTCAACGTGTTTTTCAACGCGAAATACCGTACCTTTTACATCGGTTGGACGCGAAAAAACAACCAGCATCTTTTGCGCGCCGCGATCACTGATGTCTTTGCGATATATACGAAATTGGCGCATCTGCTTATTGCCGTTTTGATCAACAATCATCATTCTGGCTTCTGTTGTACCATCATCTGCCGCGTAATATGACACTAGATTGGCTTTATCAATGATCTGCTCAACAGGCATGGTTTGGGCAGTCGCGCTAAAATACACAAACGCACTAAGTAATACTGTGTTTTTTAAAATGTCTTTCATAAAGTACTCCTATTTCTGAACCTTGTTAAACAAAGGTGTCACTAACTTCGATCAAGCATTGATAAAATGCTTGGCAGTAACACTAAGGTGACCATTGCCGAAACAGCCATAATGCTCGCTAAGAAAAAGCCAACCGTTATATACGGTACCAGCGGTGACAATAACAATGGTGTGAAACCAATGGCTATGACAATCGCATTGCGTGAAATCGCTTTGCTCGGTTCAAAACACATTTGTTCCAACGCCAACTGCATTGAGCCTAACTCTTGGCGTAGCTCTCTTAGACGTTGTAAGAAGTGGATGGCAAAATCAATTGATAACCCCAAGGTTAACGCCGAAAGTACCGCAATAGGCATGTCATAGGCCTTACCGCCCCAGCCAATGAGACCGTATATAGCGGTGATGGTAAACGTTAGTGGCAACATAGCCAACAAGCCGTATTTAAGCGAGCGGAACAGTAACACCATCATTAAAAACACAATGACAAAACTCGACAGCAAACTGCTTAACATGCCACTGACCATAAGGTCTTGCCAAATCACATTGAGATACGACTTACCCGCCCAGTTTACCTCGAGGTCAATCGGCGCAGGGTTAGCCGCAATATAGGTTTCAACCCACTCCACGACTGCGCTCATGTGTTGATTGTCGCCACTGACCATTTGCAACCACATTAGGCTTTGCGTGTAGTCGGTATTAACAAAGTGCCATAAGTCTTGTGGCCTGTGCGACGATTGATACTGCAATAAGGTTTGTGCCACCGCATCACTTGAGGATGGAATTGCGTAGTCCTTGTCGTCGCCCGATTGAAGCTCTCGATTTACCGTTTTAACAATTTCGGTGATCGAATTGACTTTGCCCACTAATCCCGACTCAATCAGTTTTGCTTGTAACTGACTTTGCCATTCAAGCATTTCGGGCTGAGTAAACACCTTTTGTTTATTTAAACTGCGTTCAGCCAACTCAGCGATTGATGTTATGTTGTTAGCGAATTTGCTATCAGCCGTGAACGACAAGTCATCAATCATAAACAGCAAGTCCTGATCAATACCGCGTTGCTCTAGATGTGATAACAACAGAGAAACGTCAAGTCCTTGCTCGCTTAGCTGGCTTAGTTGCTGCTCAATTGCGCTATTGTCTTGACTGTTATCAGCATTGCTCGATGACACCAACCAGGCGTCGTAAGTACCTGCAAAATGCTCATTTAACACTTTGTCGGCAACGCGTATTTGGTGATCTTGTTTGAACCAGTTAACCGGATTATCGTTAATTTGGATGCGACTAATACCGACAACACTGAAGACCAATAGCGCCACAGCCACGGCGATAATGAGCTTGCCTTTGGTTCGGGCGAAACGGCCAAGTGCTACTAATACATTTGACAACAGGCCTTTTTGCTCTAGTCGGGCAACAGAGTCATGTAAGTGTTCAATAGCCTGTGGTGACATGCGTGAAATATAAGCAGGAATAAACAATACGGTAAAGGCAAAAGCCAGTAAAATACCCGCACCAATGAATGCACCAAACACTTTAACCGGCGGGATCGGTGTCAGTAGTAACGAGAAAAAGCCTACCGATGATGTCAGCGAGGTGAACAACATGGGTTTGTACAGGTGTTTCATCACCTTTCCGAGTACGTCGCTCACCTTATCGCCTGCACGGTAGCGATCAGCAAATTCCGATAAGATGTGAACCGAGTCAACCACTGCAATAGGCATCAAAAAGATGGCGATCATCGACGACATAATATGCACGGTATAGCCCATGCCAATCAGCGCCCCCATAATAATGAGCACCGTCGCCATGGCGACAACCATTGGCGCAATAACCAACTGCAGGTTTCTAAAAAAGTACCAAAGCAAGATAAAAATGGCCAAACCAGCCAGTGGCGCAGCCACGCCCATTTGCACAAACATCTCGTAACCAAATTGATCTTCAGCAATGGGCAAGCCGGTAATATGAACCGCAAGATCAGTCTTCATATTATCGGCATATTGGCGTATTTGCTCAGCGACTTGATAGCTAACGTCTTTCGATGTTAGGGGAATATAGATAGCTGCTGCCTTGTTGTCTTGTGAAACTAAGGTGTTTTCCAGCAAAGGCAATCGCTTGACCGCCGTTTGTATAGCACTGGCCTCAACGCCCGATTCAGGCGCTTGTTTCATCAAATAAGAAAATTTGATCCCTTGGTTATTGCCGTCACTGTCATAAAGCTGAGATATATTGTCAACCACATCCAAGGCGAGGAAGTCTTGTAAAATGACATTGTCTAAGCTTTGAATATAGGTAGATAAGGTGTGCAACGCTGTCAGGTTTTCGACGCTGTAAATTGAGCTATCGCTCACCAAGCCCACCACGACCATATCGTGCATCACGAACTGTTGTTTTATTTGATTGTGAAATACTCGAGCCGGAGCATGCTGATCAAGCATATTTTCAGGATCAGTATCTATTTGTAAAAACGGCAACATGGCACACGCGACAAGTACCATGGTTAAGATGATGGCGTATACCTGCTTTGGCTTATTTAATGCCCAATTAAGTAAATGTGAATAGCTCATAAAATACCGCGACTAACCTGGTTGATGTGATATCAAGCTGAGTTAAAAGCCAGCGCTTGCACACATCAACTTATATAAGATAAAGCTAATATACTATCTTATTTTAGATTTGTCTAATATAAGATAGAACAGTACCTCATATGGATTAGTGTTTCGGTGCCAAGGTAACGAGCTGAATGCGTTTCGCTAAGCTACCTTGGTCAATTAGTACCGTATAAACAATATAGTTTAAAGGTCGAAAAGGTGAGATATTTGCCAACACCAGCAAAGCACCAGCTTTGCAATTAACATCGGCGAGTGGGGTTAATTTATCGATACCGACGCATTAACGCAGGTCGTTAATAATGTCGGCATATCGTTCAGGCATAGTGCGTTGCATATTGTGCGATGTGGGTAACTCTAGATAGCGATAATTGCGTTGTTTCGCTCGCTCGGCAAACATCTTAAAACTGTCGTTGTCGCTGCTGGGCTCAACCGCTAAAACATAGGTAGCCGCAATATTTTTGGCTTTGGGGTTAGTTAGGGAAATTGGCTGTTGATAGGTCGCCATAGGGTGAGGAACATCTTTGCCCCAATCCGGCCAATACGGTGGAATGGCCCACTCTTGACCTTTGTTGTTGTCGGCAAGTTGCTTCAGATGAGCGACATATTCTGGCTCACTTAAGCTAAATACCGATTCGCCGTGCTCTGGTAATAACGCATCCATGTACACAAGGTGTTTGATCTTTTCAGGAATTTTATCAGCGACACCACTGATCACCATGCCGCCGTAGCTATGGCCAACGAGAATGACATCGTCTAACTCTTCAAACACAATCAGATTAACAATATCGAGAATATGAGTATCTAGATTTACGTCGGGTGTGTTTAAATGCACCCGCTCTCCCAGTCCGGTTAAGGTTGGCCGGTACACAACAAAACCGCGCTGCTGTAACAGAGATTGCATCGTTTTATAGTCCCAACCACCGCCCCACGAGCCGTGAACAAACACCACAACTGGCGCTTGTTTCGCTAAACTTGACCACGTAATGAGCAGCAGACTAAACACTGCCAATAACGATCTGATTTTATTTAATTTAATCATTTATAGTGTGACTCTCTTGGTACCTGCTACGCTTCGACTCTGGTGATCTGTCATAGTTGTTATTAGGCTTTATCTTAGCAGCGCGCATCAACTGCGCTGATATTGTTATATTAGCTATACCACTTCAATCGGCCAATACCAAGTGTTTGTAGCCTCTGTTAACAAACACACTTTTATCAACGATATCGGACTGACTTCAATTAGCTTACTAATAACAAGCAAGATTTTTAAAAACAATTACTTATTATCTTATCGACAAGGCTTTGTCTGGCGAGTTTTAAGCTGCTGACCTAGACTTGAACAATCACCGGTTACACAACACAGGTTGTAAAACAATAACACCGATACTGGGAAATTTCATGGCTACCACTACTGACCGAACGCTACGGCCAACACACGTTAAGTCGATACTCACAATCTCAGCTGTTAGCTTATCTCTAGCATCTAATCTAACCCGAGCGGAAGATAACGATATCAATACCAGAATGACCGAGTTAGAGCAACGCTTGCAGGTTTTGGAGCAAGTGCTGACCGACAAGGATGAACAAATTGAAAGCTTGAAAGATCAGATTCAAGCAGAGCAAATTAACCAGCAACAAGCAATCGACGATGATAAAACTTTTCGCGCTGTACGCGCATTCAAACAACGCTCCAGTCACAAATATCAAACCCCTGACCGTTCGATTCGCTTAAGCGGCACTAATACACGCTTACAAATTGGCGGTCAAATATGGCTTGATGCTATCTACAACAGTGGTGAAATGACCAATCGCGCCGGCTTTCAGCCCTCGTCAATTGCCTTTGAAAACGATACTGTCGATGATAATACCTTGCTAACTGCCGGCCAATCAAAGCTGTATGTTAAGAGCATCACCCCCACCGCATATGGCGATATGAAAACGCGATTTGAATTTGATATGTTTCAACAAGATGGCAATGCCAGCTTTAACTTGTTGCACTTATGGGGAGAGCTGGGTAATTTTGGTGCCGGACAAACCTTTACCGGGTTCATGGATATTGATGCCTTCCCCAACACACTGGAATACTGGGGACCAAACTCGATGGTTTTTGCCCGTCAACCTTTGCTGCGATATACCTATTTGCTCAGTGAAAACGAAAGGTTAGCATTCTCCATCGAACGTTCAGATTCTGATTTTGCGCTGCCAAATTTACTTGCCCCGTCGAGCTACCAATACGACGAAGTAAACGAGCTACCCGATATTACCGCCTATTATTATCAAAGTGGCGCCTTTGGTCACTTCAAGAGCTCTTTTATTATCAGAAAGCTCGGCTATGAAGCACAATTTATCGACGGTGGTAGTGCTCGTGATAGCACTTATGCCTGGGGGGTTAATCTTTCTGGCGCATACGCGGTTTCTAGTGCAGACACGGTCAAATACCAACTCGTTTACGGTAAAGGGATCAGCCGATACCTCAATGATCCGTGTTGTAATTACTACGCAGACCAAACCGGTGGTGCTGACGCGGGAGTAAATCAGCAAGGCGATCTTCGCGCGATAAAAGCGATCGGCGGCTTTGTCTACTTAGATCACCAGTGGCAGCAAAGCATCAGCAGTTCGGTTGGGCTAAGCTACATTGAACTCGACAATTTGGCCAGCCAATTTGACAATGCCTTTGCAAAGAGTTTGTACACTACTCTCAACGTCATCTGGTCGCCAATTGCGATGAGTAAAATAGGTATCGAATTGCAGTATGGCGAGGTTGAAAACAAAGTGGGTCAGAGTGCTGACAACACCCGTATTCAAACATCGTTCGCATTTAAATACTAAGGATCAAACATGTTCAGTAGATGGTTATTGATTATTACCCTTTTGGTGCCCGTGTCGGCTTGTGCTCAAACCAGCAAAGACGTTGATATAAATGCCATATTGGCCAGTGCCCACAGCTTGTATAAAATGGATAAAACAGGGGCCAACGCCGATTACATTCCCGCTTTAGCCGAAGTCGATTCCGAATTATTTGGTATCGCCTTGGTCACTACTGATGGCAAAGTGTATAGCTATGGCGATGTTGAACAGCGCTTTTCTATTCAATCGATTTCAAAGGTTTTTACCTTGGCGTTGGCACTTGAACAACAAGGCGCTGATACAGTAGCCGAAAAAGTGGGGGTTAACGCCTCGGGCATGCCCTTTAACTCAATTATAGCCATTGAGCTTAACCAAGCGCGCAGCATTAATCCGCTGGTTAATGCCGGTGCCATGGCAACGATGAGCTTGTTAGACGGCAACGAGACCACGAAGTGGCAACGAGTTGCATCTTGGTACAACGAATTTGCCAACGCGAAGTTGCCGGTTCTAGACGCGGTTTACCAGTCAGAAACCGAAACCAACGATCGCAATTTAGCCATCGCACAATTACTCAAAGCCCATCAACGCTTTTACGGTGATGTGGCAATGAACTTAGATTTGTACACTCGCCAATGCTCAATCGGCGTTACCGCCAAAGACCTTGCGATAATGACAGCGCCGTTGGCCAATAATGGCAAACACCCAATTACCAACAAACAACTGATGAGCGAAGACAATGTCGAACATTTGCTCGCGGTAATGTCGACTGCCGGTTTGTATGAAACCAGCGGTGACTGGGCGTATAAAGTTGGACTTCCAGCCAAAAGTGGTGTTGGTGGCGGTATTATCGCCGTTGCCCCTGGACAGTTTTCTATCGCCGTATTTTCGCCACGCCTAGACAGCGCTGGCAATAGTGTCAGAGCGCAAAAAGCCATTGATTATATCGCCGAAAAGCTAGGTGCGAATGTGTTTTAACCACCGCCATTTATGGTGTTATCCGTTTGCTGATTAAAAGTGGCATAAAGGACGCCTCTGCGGGTGCCTTTTGAACGGTGAACCTTCGCTTAGTTTACCGCCACTTTCTGGCCACCAATCCACGTGCTCGTGACGCGATAACTGTCGTCAATTAATTGCAGCAACGCAAAGTCTGCCGCCCCGCCGACAACCAACTGCCCACGTGAGTGACACCGCGTAAACTGAGCGGGATACAAGCTCGCCATGCGCAAAGATTCCTCGGCGTTTAATGCTAACATATGGCGCGCATTGTTTACCGCGTCAATCATAGTTAAAGCCGATCCCGCCAATTGCCCCGTTTGGCTGACGAGTTTGTTGCCGTGTTGCTCAATCTGGTGCTGTTCAAACTGAAACGAGCGCTGCTCACTGCCAACAGTCGACATCGCATCAGTAACCAGCATGAGTTTGCCTTGAGGCTTGGCTTTTAACGCCAACTTTGCACTCGCCGGATGAACGTGATGACCATCTAAAATTAATCCGCACCAACTGTTTTCATCTTCTAGCGCTGCGCCAACCATATTCGGTTCGCGTGAGGTAAACGCTGACATGGCGTTGTACAAATGAGTAAAACCGCGCGCCCCAGCTTGCAACGCGTGTTGGGTTTGTTGATACGTGGCATTGGAGTGACCAAGACAGACGATCACGTGGTTAGCGGTTAGCAATTTTATTAACTGCTCATCGACTTGCTCTGGAGCCAAAGTGACCATTTTAATACCAAGATCATCTCTACAGTAAAGCTCAAGCTCTTGCTTCGTTAACTCTCGAATGTGCTGTTGGCTGTGAATGCCCCGTTTGGGAATTGAAATATGTGGCCCTTCAAAGTGGATACCGATCACCCCGGCAATGCCTTGTTGTATCGCATTGCTCACCGCATCGGCGGCTTGTAATTGGGTGCTAAAGTCACTGGTGATAACCGTCGGTAGCATCGCTGTGGTGCCAAATCGCGCATGCGCTTTAACCATAGTGGCTAAGGTTTCAACATTGGGGAAATCGTTAAACAGTATCCCGCCACCGCCGTTAACTTGCACGTCAATAAACCCAGGTACCAGTAATCCTGATAAGCGTTGTTGTTTCGCCCCTTGCACCCTATCAAACGACACGACCTTGCCATTTTCAATTGTTATCGGTCGCTGTTGGTAAAACTGATGACCATCAAATAATTGGTCAGCAATAAAGGTTGTAAGCATAGGTAAGGCGCCGTGTATTGTGGTGAGTAAAAACGTATTAGCACATAATGCCACAGTCGCTAACGCAATCGCCAGTGCAAACTAGATCAAAGCTAGCAGCGGTTGTGCTTCGCTTCGTTAGGCTATTGAACGAATGCGCAGTTTGCCGGCTTTATCACACCAATAAAATCACCGTCAGAGCAATAAAGACAGTCCTCTTTATCAAGCCCAACTATCGCTTTGGCGCGGGTACTAGGCATCACGATCACACCTTTTGTGGTAACGCGACAAGGAGCAAATGCTGATTCGAGTAAGCCATAATCCTTGTTGCTTACTCGACACATGCTCTACTCTAGCGTTCGTTTGGCCAACTCAACAACATGCTTGCGCCACCAAGTTCGGATGACCGAGCGATGGTAAACTCCCCTTCGTACAACAAACTGATGTTTTTCACGATATACAAGCCCAAACCAAAACCTTGGTGCGCATCGTCATCACTGCTGTCTCGTTTAAATGCTTGTTGTAAGCTGTCACTTTGCTCTGCAATACCAGGTCCATCGTCTTCAACCTGTAAATAACAGCGCCGATCTTTAACGTAGAAACTTACCCTTATTTGGCTATCGGCATAACGCAGGGCATTGGTGAGTAAGTTTTGTGTTGCTAGCGCTAAACTGTCCTTGTCAAAACGCGCTTTTTCGACACCTGCGTTCATTTGAAAATCAATGTCGTCGGCATAAATGGCAAATTTTTGCTGAATAAGTTTTAAAAATGAACGCGGAGAATAGAGTTTAAAGTTGTCTTTTTCCGTGTGCCCTTCGACCTTTGCAAATGACAAATAGTCATTAACCAAAAACTCAATTTCATGGATGTCACTCGATATTTGTTGCTGTTGTTGGCCATCGAGTTTGTCTGAAATAATCGCCAACATAAATTTCATCCGCGCTAAGGGCGTTCGTATCTCATGTGATATCGCCCGCGATAAGTCCTTGTTCATATCAATTAAACCAACGATCTTACTGGACATTCGGTTAAAGGCTTTGGCAAGTGGGTATATACTCGATGACGGTTTGATCTGGCTTTGCATTGTGACCGGTTGTCGACCAAAATTATCGGCGTCGTTCTGCAACCGTTGTAAGTCTCTAAATAGCGGACGCATCATCGCCAATAACAACATGGCTAAACAGGCGTAAAACACCATCACCAAGTAAATAAAGTAACTATTTTTTTCTCTTTCTACGGCAACGGGACCAAGTCGAATCACTTGATCGCTATGTATTGCCCTACGGTAGTAATAGGTTTGCTTGTCGTCATTGAGTAACGCGATGGCCTGACCTTGGCTAAGACTGCTTTGCAACGACTCAGGGAGCGCCAAATCACCAGCATTCAAATACTCAAATTGTGGTAGACCAAGCTTCGATTCTCCAAGCTTGTTGGTTTGATGCTCAAAGGCAGAAAACAAATAATCGATGTTAATTGAGTAGTGTTCACTTGAGTCATCCAAGGTCTTGACGATTTGGTTAAACGACAAAATGATGATGCTTGCCAATAAGATCAGCAATAAATAAAAACGGTAAAATTGGTAGCGCATACGTGCTCGTGTTAGCTGACTTACTCAACGCCGTTAGTGTTGAGTGTAGGTAAATAAATAGCCCTTGCCCCAAAGAGTGGATATAGACAGGCCTGGAATATTGAAGTCACTGATTTTTTTGCGCAAACGCATGGTTCGTGCGTCAATAATACGGTCTAACCCATTGTATTCGCGCCCGACAACGGCTTGAAATAAAAACTCTCGAGACAGAGGTTCCCCTTGATGTTGCGAAAAGATCCACATCAAGTCGAAATCGTTGTCTGTGAGTTCTAATGGCTTGCCCTGATATTCAATCACTTTGCGCTTTCTATCGAGCACCAAGTCACCCAGTTTTAACATGTCCAACGACACGTGCGGTAAGCTTTTTCTTAGATTAGCGCGGATCCGTGCCAGTAAAACCTTAGGCTCGACGGGCTTTACAATATAATCGATAGCACCGAGCTCTAGCCCTTTTATATGCGAGTTGTCTTCGTTAATAGCGGTTAAGAATATAACTTCACAGGACAATTTCTTTTGCAAAATGGGCTGCAATCGAAAACCATCTATGTCGGGTAGCATGACATCGCATACGACCAAATCAAACTGACGATCATTAGCGAGTTTTTTGACATCAAGGCCTCTGGCTATATGGGTGACACTGCAACGGTTTGACTCGAGATACGTTTTAATTAAATTGGCTAGCGGAATATCATCTTCAATCAATAAAATAGAACTATCGTGTGTTTGCATTACAAAAACCCTAAACCATAACGGCGCTTTTTCCGTGTGGGCGCCGGTTGAAATACATTTACCGAAATTTGCGATGAGCCAATCACCGTTTTATGGGCTTGCTCTTCTATATAAAGATTAATATTTTTGTCTGATTTAACGGTTATCGAAAACAGTTGATACTGCGCCTTGTCATGACACCAAAGCGGTGTCTTAATACCGTCTTGATAAATACAAATAGCGGTGCGCTTGGGCAAGGCCAAACGCACGGTCACTGTCTGCTCACACAGGTCGCCGCGCTGTTCAACAACACAAATCGCCGGTTGCAAGGTAAGCAATTGGTTGCGTTTTTGTGCCTTGTGTTCTCCCCATAAAATACCGCGAGAGTCTTTTATTGACGAATCATCAGCGTGTGCATTGGATGCACTGGCAAAGTACACGAACACAAGGATAACAGAGAAATACAACGGCTTATTCATTATCGGTTAAACCTATATGTTACCCCGGTAAAAAATAAGTCAACCGAGTCGGTGTCGATAATGAGACTGTCGCTAATGCCATCGCCTAACCACGTTTTGCGATAAAAAGCAGTAAGTGACCAACGACGCGATAGCTGATAATCAAAGCTAACACTTGTTTGGTAGTTAATGCTGGCCTTACCGGGTTGGTAAGTGCCAACAAAAATCACCGATTCTTCAGGCAAAATTTGATAATAATAATCAATTAAATCACGACTTTTTCGATTGGCTTGTAGTTCTAAGCGCACAGAAAGCTGATCAATCGTGAGTACTTTAGACAGGCTTAAATCGATTTCATCACCGTGATGTACAGCACTGATATCGTGATAATAACCCGCCGTGGCGTAAACAAAGTCAAGATCATAGTTCACCGCGACCCCTGCGAGATACGACAAATCGCGCTCAACGTCATCAACACCGTAAAACTGCTCACCTCGCCCAGCATCAAACCCCACCGCACTGAGTACGCCAACGTCGTCCAGTTTAAAATACAAACCATCCTCGTTGAGTCTACCGACCACATCAATAATCACCGGCCCCTGCTCATACACAGCGTAGCCTAAGGTAGTATTTTCAATGAAAAATCGGTCGCTGTAATAGCTTACGCGGGGGTAAAGATAAAATTCTAAGTCATCGTTACGCGCTATCGGTGTTTCAATAACACCATAGCCTGCAGATAAAGAAAAGTGCCATTGTTTGATGGCCACCTGATCATCTTCGTTTGCGATTACATTGCCAATTGCACTAATACAGCAAAATAACAGCATTGCTAGTGAACGATACAACATGAAAAGTGGTTAACAACTTGTAATGATTGTGAACTGTTTGTGCATACTAGCAAGCAATTTAACCACTGTCTATCACCAAAATAAGCATTATTCGTTAACCCTAAAACAAGCTTTGCCCGCGATCAAATTGGCCGGTGAACAACGCTCTGTAACAACTCAAACAATTTCGAACAATATCACTCATCCATCTATGGTACTGATAATAGGGCGTTACGTTTTTGTTGAATATTTGTTACGACGTTTAACCTTAAAAGCTTCGCAACACGCTCACCAAAACATGTAACCCGATAATAATAACAGGAGATAAAACCTTGAAAATGAAATCCGTAGCTTTAGCTATCGGTACCGTACTTTACAGCTACAGTGCCATAGCAGCTGCCAACGATGTTGCACCAATGAATGGTTCAACGTTGAAGGGACTTGATATTCCTCAAGCAGCATTAAGCAAATTAAAAAGAGACGGCGTTGTAAAACACAACGAACGTTCAATGAAAAACCCTCGTGGTAGTGTTAACCGCCATTTACAACCGCTAGGAAGCAAGCGTAAATTTGTTCCTGAAGCAGACGTAACCGGTGAACAAACCTATATCATTCGCCTTAATGACAACCCAGTTGCGACTTACAATGGTCACATCTCAGGCTACGAGGCAACTGCCTTAAACGCCACTCAAGCAACTGGCGAGCATAAATTGTTCTCAGCGACACGTGATAATAAACAAGCAATTGCCAAATATGAGAATTACCTACTAAGCAAGCAAGGTAGCTTTTTACAAAAAGCAAGCAATGCCGTAGGTATTCAGTTGCAGCCACGCTTCCAATACACCACTGCATTTAACGGTATGTCGGTTCGCATGACCCAAGAACAAGCGGTGCGTTTAGCGAAATTACCGGAAGTTGCGAGCATTCAACGCTCTCGTATGAAAGAGCTACTAACCGACGTGGGTCCAGAGCACATCGAAGCCGATAAAGCATGGACAGGTGACACCGTGGTGCAAACCGAGCTTAAAGGTGAAGGCATGATCGTCGGTATCATCGATACTGGTGTCAATACCGACCACGTGGCATTCGCCGACATCGGCGGTGACGGCTACGATCACACTAACCCATGGGGTGAAGGTGTTTACGTCGGTGACTGTACTGTAGCCGGCCAAGAGCACATGTGTAACGATAAACTTATTGGTGTTCGCAGTTACAGTGTCATTACCGACGTATACGACGCTGATGAGTTCCAAGACAACCCTAATCCTTGGGCTCCAAATGAGCTAATTCGCCCGAAAAACGGTGAAGATTACAATGGTCACGGTTCTCACGTAGCTGGTACTGCTGCTGGTAACGTTATTTTCGACGCACCATTAATGCAAGCCGAGCCAGGTGACGGCGACGGTATTGAAACAGGCTTTACTTTCCCTCGAGTATCTGGTGTTGCTCCTCATGCCAACATTATCTCGTACCAAGTATGTTACCCTGGTGGTGGCAACGATCCTTATGTGGGTTGTCCTGACGAGTCGATTCTTGCATCGATTGAAGATGCGATTAAAGACGGTGTTGATGCCATTAACTTCTCTATCGGTGGTGGTGAGCCTTTCCCTTGGGAAGACGCGATGGAGCTTGGTTTCCTAGCGGCTCGCGAAGCCGGTATCAACGTAGCAGTAGCAGCTGGTAACGCTGGTCACTACAACATCTCTCACACGGCTCCTTGGCAAACCATTGTTGCCGCAAGTGAACACGGTCGTGAGATAGCCGTTGAAGGTAAATCAATTGCTGAAATGAGCGGCGGTGATACCACGCCTCCAATGGATATTACTGGTGGCGGTATCTCAGACGCTTACAGCTCGAACATCGTTTTAGCGGCTAGCTACGGTGATGAATTATGTGCTGAGCCGTTCCCGGAAGGTACGTTCAACGGTGAAATCGTTGTCTGTAAGCGCGGTGAACTGGCACGTGTAGCTAAGGCCGATAACGTATTAGCCGGTGGCGCTGGTGGTTTTGTTTTATACAATGAACAGTACTACGGCCCAGAAGGCAATATTGTCAATGATGTGTACTCACTTCCTGGTGCGCATATTGATGCACGAGGTGGTTCACAATTAGTGGAGTGGTTGTCAACAGGCGAAGGCCATATGGCAACAATTACCGCTAGTGAGATTTCAACACGTATCAACGAAGAACGCGTTGATGTCATTGCCGATTTCTCATCGCGTGGTCCATCTGTTACTCACAAACACTTGTTTGTACCTACAATTGCTGCGCCAGGTGTTGGTATTTACGCGCCGTATGCCGATGAGCATCCATTCACTATGTACCCATCATCAGCTGATTGGGCTAGTTTAAGTGGTACATCAATGGCAAGCCCGCACGTTGCAGGTGCTTTAACTCTTGTACAACAAGCTCACCCAGAGTGGACGCCAACTGAAGTTCAATCTGCGTTGCAAATGACTGCGACTCCAGCGAAAGTTGTAGATTGGCAAGGTCCTAAAGAAGCAAGCTTCTACGATGCTGGTACCGGTGTTATCAACGTTGCTAATGCGATCAATGCTGGTCTAATCATGGACGAAAGTATTGAAAACTTTATGGACGCTAACCCTCAAAACGGTGGCGACCCTCGCAACTTGAACTTACCACAAGTGCTTGACATGAACTGTAAGCAAAAATGTGTGTGGGTAAGAACCGTTAAGGCAACACGCGACGGTACATGGACTGTTTCAACAGAAACAAGTGAGTACAGTGTTAAGCTTCGCGCTTACCCTGAAACCTTTGAGCTTAAAGCTGGTGACATCCAAACCATCCTTATCGAAGGTGAAGTACTTGACAGCCAAAACCGTCTGCACGGTTCTGAGTTAGAAGTACACGGTAAAATCCGCTTAACCGCAGACAACCCTGAAATACCTTCAGTGTTATGGCCTGCAGCATTGCGATTTGATCACGGTGCATTACCAACTAAAGTTGAAAGTGTTATCCACCGCGACAGTGGCAAAGAGGTTATTGGTGGCCTACAAACGGAAGCCATCCAAGACTTTACTTCGCGTGCATTCCAACCTGAAAAAGCTAATGTAATCGAGTTCACCTTACCTCAAGATGACGATAGCTACAGCCCGTTTAATGACGGTTTAATTGAAGACAGTGACAAGGTTGTGTGGATTGACGTACCTGCTGGTAGCAAGCGCGTTATCGCTGAAATGCTTGGTCACGTGTCGTCAACAGCGGCTAACGAGTGGGACAAAGGCGTTTCATCACTGCTTATGGGTATCGATGCTAACGGCGATGGCGAAGTACAATTGCAAGAAGAAGCGATTTGTTGGTCAAATGCCGCTTGGGAAACCAACTGGTGTAACATCAACAATCCTGACGCTGGTAAGTACTGGGTTGTTGTTCACAACCACAAAATGTACTGGGACGGCGACCGTCCTGAAGATACTTACCGCATGGCGACGGCTGTTGTCAGCGACCAAGTAACCAACGAGATCACCGTAACAGGTCCTACAACCACAGATGGTATCGCTCCGTACGCAGTTGAAATGCACTGGAACTTCGACGGCCTTGAAAAAGGTGAGATCGTTTACTCTGCATTTGATATCGGTACTGACGCTGGTAACCCTGGCAACGTAGGTCTTGTGCCTGTTCGCTTGGAGCGTGGTGTTAACGAAGTTAGCGTTGACGCAAGCCAAGACCAAGCAAAAGGTGGAGACATCGTTGATGTTACCTTAAAGGTTGTTGCTAACAAAACCGGTCAAGATCGCAACATCAGCTTAGCGGCCGCTATGCCTGAAGGTGCAACCTTGATCCCTGGTTCAGTTAGCGTGAAAAGCCAATTCGATGCACAAATCGAAGAAATGAATAACGGCTTTACCGTTGAAGCAACACAATTCGACTCACGAGACATGGAATACGAATATGTAATGACCACGAGTCTCAACGATGCGATGTGTATGACACCTAATTTTGGTGGCCCATCTGACGGTGGTTACGTTGACCTTCAACAGTTTGGTATTTACCCAAGCTTTGGTGGTAACACGCAAAACGTTGAATTGCCATTTAACCTGTTCTGGTACGACGATGTTGAGTATGCGTTATACGACAACCACGAGTACGCCGGTACGCGCAGTATTCACGTGAGCCCTCGCGGTTACGTTGAATTAAATGGTATGCCAATGTTCTTTGATGCTCACTTGCCATTCCCTTACTGGAGCTTCCCTGACCAAATGATTGGTGTTATGTGGAAAGGTGGCTTCTTGTCAAGTGATGGTGCGTCGATGAGCGTTCCGTTCATGCCACACAACGACCCAGAGCTAAATGCCGGTGTCTCTGTTGCGATGACTCAAGATAAGCAACTTATTATTGAGTGGGACAACGCACAAAGCGAAACCTACGTTGGCACAAATTGGGATACATGGGAGCCTATTTTCGAACCGATGCACGGTGACAGCTATGACTTCCAAGTAATCCTAAACATGAACACTAGCTACAACAAAGGCGACTTTGAAATCATCAAAGCGTATGACAACCTTGACTTTGGTTCATCATCGGGCGACGGCTCAATCGGTGTACAAGGTTTCCACGGTGCGCGCAGCAGTTTCGCGCCACTGTATGGCTACAAAGGTACGTCATTTAGCTACAATGGTTTGCAAGACAAACTTGAAGATGACTTGATCATTTGTTACGACTTAGTGGGCCCAGAAGCGTCTCAATTTGAGATGACTTTCCAAGCACGCATCAACGAAAACGCTACGGGTAATACACTAGTATTCAATGTAGACAATAACGTTGAAGGTCTAGACGCAATGGTTGTTGAGCACATTGTTGAAGTTCCTAGTAACATCAAAGTCGGTGCTATCAACGATCAAATGGTTGCTGAAGACTCTGTGCTAGAAGGTATCATGGTTGCATACTCTGATTCAGACCAAGGTGCGAATACCATTACCGTTACTGGTGACAACATCAGTGCAACGGTTCACGGTCATGAGCCTGGTTCAATGATTGATATCATCCCAGCTGCTGACTTTAGTGGCGAAACCGAAGTATTTGTTACCGTTACCGATAACCTATACCCATCAGATAGCTACACCACAAGCTTCATGTTAACAGTAATGCCAGAAGCCGATATGCCAACCGTGGCATTCGACGCTGCTGTTGTTGAAGTTGAAGAAGGTGATTCTGTTACTCTTAACGCAATGGCTGCAGACGCTGATGGCGATGCGCTAACGTTTGAGTGGGAAGGTCAAGGTACGATTACCGATGCAAATACTGCAACACCAACTATCAGCGACTTAGCGGTAGGTGAATACGAGTACACTGTAACCGTATCTGACGGTATGTACGAAGCATCAGCCTCTGTTACCGTAAGTGTTGTTAAGAAGATCAAAGACAAAGATCTTGCTGAAAAAGACGACAAGTCTTCAGGTGGTAGCTTGTTCTACTTACTATTGTTGTTGCCTCTAGTTGGCCGTCGTGCCCTAGGTAAAAAATAATAAAAACACACTGTGTTTAACTATTATTTAACGATAAAAAGCGAACCTTAAGGTTCGCTTTTTTTTATCTGCACAATAAGTGCCTTGAAGGCGATAAGTGATGTCGTTTAACCGCGTGACGAACACAACCGTACGCAGCATAAAAAAAAGCTCTCGCCCCAAAATCGATGTCCACAGTAAGGCTAGCTCTTGGTACCTTGATATCGTTTATATTGTTACTTTCTAAACAGCATTTCCTGTAACTGCACCGTGCTCATAACGGTTCGGTATTCCGCTCTATTACCACTTTCTGATTGCATTTGTTCCATGCTTTTTTTCGCCCACGCCATATAGGTTTTACGGCGATTTTCGCCCTCTTCAACCGATGCTTGTTGGCTAAAGATGCGCACTAGATACAAATCGGGCTCGTCTGAGCGAGGATGAGTATTACTCAAGATATGATAGCTTTCTATCCAACCTTGTTTTTTGGCAAACTCAAGGTTTTTTCGCCACTCTGTCGCTAGCCATTTTGCGTATTTCAAGCCCGCGCCATCGGCTAATTTAATGCCAGTAACTTCCCAATAATGGCCGCCAATAAACGGTGGTTCGTGATTATCAGCATAGGCATTTTGTACGGCAACAAAAGTTAGCAATGAAAACAGCCAAACCTTAATTAATTTCGTAGTCATGTTCATCTCCATCACAAAGCGCCCACCATTGAGCGCTTTGTGATTTAGCCTAGCTCACGATATAAAAATCAGCCATAAAGTTAAGTAAATTAATCATTTTCTAAGGTGCCCAAATGGCGACGAGACTTGTCAGTTAACCGGCCAACAACTATGGTTAACGTACCCCTTTTTAGTGTGCTATATACGAGTTGCCGATATGTTTAATCCAAATGATTTTACCATGAGTGATCAAGTGGCACTTATCACAGGAGCAGGAGCCGGTATTGGTCAAGCCATTGCCGAAACCTTTGCCAGTGCAGGCGCCAAAGTCGCAGTATCCGATCGCAACTTGGACGATGCCAAACAGGTCGCAGATGGGATTAATGCCAACGGTGGACATGCCATAGCCCTACAATGTGATATCACCAAACAAAACGAGTTAGAGGCGGTTGTCAGCGATACCGTTGCCGCATTCGGGTCACTGACCACACTCATTAACAACGCCGGTGGTGGTAGCCAAGAGTTAGCATAGCCATGTGATGCGCGATTAAAGGCCGTACCTGATTCGCCGCAATCTAGATTGCAATATTCACCAACGAGATAGAGGGTTTTGTCATGCGAATTACATTTTTAGGTGGTACCGAAACCGTAACCGGCTCAAAATATTTAGTTGAAACTGACAACAGCAAAATACTAATCGACTGCGGTTTATACCAAGGCTACAAATGGTTGCGACGTCGCAATCGAGAACCCTTGCCATTGAACATTAATGATCTCGACGCAATCGTGTTAACCCACGCTCACTTAGATCACTCTGGTTTTATTCCTGCTATTTATCAGCAAGGATTTAAAGGGCCTATATATACCCATCACGCAAGTGCGGCGCTTTGCTCAATTTTATTACCCGACAGTGGTCGTATCCAAGAAGACGATAGCAAGTTTTATAAAAAGCACAAACTCAGCAAACACGACGAACCGCGTCCGCTTTACGACGAGGCGACAGCCCAAGCGAGTTTGAGCTTATTTAAAACGGTTAAATTTGAGCAACAATTTAGCGTTGGTGACTTCGATATTTATCTACAAAGTGCTGGCCATATTCTCGGTGCTGCGACGGCAATTGTGCGGGCAGAAGGCAAAACCATTGGCTTTTCTGGCGATGTGGGCAAGAGCGACGATGTCATTATGTCCCCCCCAAAAACGCTGCCAGAGTTAGACTATTTATTACTTGAATCAACCTATGGCAATCGACTGCACAAACCAGAAGATCCGTTTGAAGTCGTTGCCAAGTTAGTCAATGAAACCGCGCAAAAAGGTGGGGTTGTGTTGATTCCCAGTTTTGCTGTTGGTCGCACCGAGGCAGTACAGCATATTCTCGCCAGCTTGATTGAACAACAGCGCATACCTAAGCTACCGATTTTTTTAGACAGCCCAATGGCGATTAACGTGTTGGACTTTTATCTGCAATATAGTGAGTTGATCAAACTGTCAGCTGAGCAATGCAATCAGATGTGCAAAATCGCCGAACAAACTCGCTCTGTCGATGAGTCAAAAGCCATCAGTGAGGTCACCATGCCACATATTATTATCGCCGGTAGCGGCATGGCCACAGGCGGCCGCATCCTACATCATTTAAAGCGCTTGGTAAGTGATTATAGAACCACGGTGCTGTTTACCGGCTTCCAATCAGGGGGGACTCGTGGAGCAAAAATGATCCAAGGTAATGATTCGGTCAAGATTCACGGAGAGTGGCTACCGGTAAAAGCGCGAGTTGAGGTTCTGCACAGTTTATCGGGTCACGCTGACTATCTCGGCCTGAGCCAGTGGTTAAAAGATTCAAAGTTAAAGCAAGGCACCTCTATCTATTTGGTTCACGGCGAACCGGATGCAAGTGAGGCATTTCGCGATCATTTAAATCAGCACTTTAACTTTGACGTCAACATTGCCACCTACAAAAGCATTTTGCACATTTAATGAGGTGCTAATCGATTGCCTTTTCGCAGCTTTTTCTAGATTGATGTACTCATTTGAGCTGGCTGTTTGAACCAAGTTATGGCCTCACCGTGTTAGGCGGGTATCGTCAATGATGCGTGGATGGGCGGGTGCGTGCGTGGATGGGGGGACGGTTGCTAGGTGTGTAATGCTGTCAGCACAACGCTTGCGGTAGTACAAGCTACCACAAACGCTGAGAGTGATGCCAATGCATACTTGCTGACAGCGTCTTACGGTTACTGAGTCATGCACTCACCAATGGTTGCCGCGTTTTCTATTGCTTGGTTGATCAAACTGACAATATCTTCATTTTTAATTTTGTCGATCAACATAGTGACAAAATCGGTTGCTTCCTCGTCAGAAGTAGAACCAGCAAAGCAATTATACGCATTAGCGATACTGTTTTTGACTGACTCAACCGCATCCGAGTCATTCATATCCACACTGACTGCCTCTTGAATGGAGGTCGCAAGGTCCTTGGCTTGATCGGCTGCCTCTCCAAACTGACTAAAATCAATTGAGTCGACATAATCGGTCACACTTTGCGCTGCATCTTTGGCTGCATCCGTCATTTGGTCAGCGACTTTTTTACTGTCCTCACAGGCTGTTAACAACATTAAAAACGTCAATACGACAATTAAGTATTTCATTTGTATCCCCTATGGTTCTGACTGTCCCATTAAAGATAGCACTAAAGAAACGTTAGGGTTAATTCAAATGTTATTTTTGCCGCCCTAGCCAATATCAGCGCTGTCATTACTCGGTTAGACTTCAACGCTTTTTCTTTTATATAAGCTATAGTTATAACAATTTCATCACAGGCTAAATGGCCCGGTTGCGATTGTAAATCGCGGTAAGTATGAATGTAAAAACTCAGTTGAGGTCCATCTCTTAGGCAGGAAACCATATGTTGCAACGAAACCAGGCCAAATCGCTTCTTGTTGCCGTTTTTCTTTTACTAATTTCAGCTTGTGCGCAACTCCCCGAACGCGACAACATAGAACCGAGTTATGCCATTGCGGCCAATACCCCAAGCCTTATCGCCAGCGCCATCAAGGATCACGATCCTGAACTCAGTGGCTTTCATCCGTTAGCTGATGGCGTCGATGCGTTTGTCGCCCGCTTGGCGCTTATTCAAGCCGCAGAACACACTATCGATGTTCAGTATTACTTATATCATCGCCAGCAAACGACGCTTATATTCACCAAATTTTTATTGGATGCCGCCAATCGCGGAGTCAGAGTGCGATTACTTCTCGATGACTTAGGGCAAGCTGAAAATGAAATCGACTTGGCAGCCCTTGCTGTACACCCTAACTTTGAAATTCGTTTGTTTAACCCGTTTCCAAACAGGGCGGTGCGTGCCATGGGATTTATCACTGACTACGGCCAGCTTTCACGGCGCATGCACAACAAGAGTTTTATCGTCGATAACCGTGTGTTTATCACCGGTGGTCGCAATATGGGCAACGCTTATTTTTCGGCAACAGATACCTCGGAATTTATCGATCTCGATGTCATGGCGGTTGGCAAAATAGTCCCAGAAGCATCTACGGCGTTTGATCTTTATTGGAACCACTCATTGTCGTATCCCATTGAGCTTCTGAGGGGTACCAGCACTCAACAAGCCTTAGCAAGCGTAGGCAATGAGCTCACCGACTATTTAATCGCTAATGAGAACAGTAATTACGTTAACCTGTTAAAACAAAGCACCTTTGTTGATCGCCTACTCGGGCAAGAGCTCAACCTGGACTGGCAACCAGCGTTATTATTTTACGATCACCCAGACAAACTGATAAATAACGTAGATGATAAGTCAGCAAATATGTCGGCTGCGCTATTTGAAGAAATGGGTGATCCCAGCAACCAAGCGATTATTGTTTCGCCCTATTTCATTCCTACCGAGCAAGGGGTTGAGTTGCTCAGTAAATGGACTCAAAACGGGGTTGAAGTGATCGTTTTAACCAATTCGTTATCGGCAACTGATGTCGCGGCAGTGCACTCTGGTTATGCCAAATATCGCACCGACTTATTGCGCGCTGGGGTCCAATTGTGGGAGCTAAAGCCAAGTGATTTAGTGGCGAAAAAACGTAAAAAGGGTAAAAAAATCTCCGGCTCATCACAAGCAAGCCTGCACGCAAAAACTATGGCCTTTGACGATAAAAAGATCTTCATTGGAACGATGAATTTAGATCCTCGTTCGTTTCACTTAAACACCGAAATGGGGGTACTGATAGCAAGTGAAAAGCTAAGCTCATTACTGGCTCAATGGATTGACGAAAAACTGGCAGAATACGCATGGCAAGTGGAATTGGAGCAACCTAATACAGACGCATTAATTTGGTCGGATAAACTCAGTGGTGAACGGTTTGACAATGAGCCAAAAACCTCCGCTTGGGAACGTTTCAAAGTATGGTTTATTTCGTTACTACCCGTTGAAGATCAGCTGTAAACATATACCCGAGCCACAGCAATGTTGGGTACCCTCGGTTTTATCCTGCAACACAACAAACCAATCTTAGCGGTCTAAACGAGGTACGTTTGATGGTCAGAGGCCCCATCCTCTGTTGCCTGTTTAGCTATTGTGTCGACTTTTGGCTTAGCAAAACTCGGTTGGCAACATCTGTTTTAACTCTCCTCATTCAACTGCCAAATGCGCTAAATAGCAACATCAACGAAACGCCCAAACATCACTGATACATTAACAAATTGTTAATACAAGGTTAAATCTACAAATCTGTACATAAAAAAGCCGTTAGTTGATTGCAATACGATGCCATTTATATTAAAAAACCGTTGATTACGAATTAACCTTTTTTGCCAATAAGCGATATGTATTACCAATGAAGTACGCTGTTTTTCTTTTCACTGTTATCGCTTCGCTAATAAGTAGCCCGGTATCGTTGGCTCAGCCCTATGAGCAAACAACAACGGTGCAGCCCGGCGTATTTGACCTGCGCTTGACCGCCGGTTTTGGTGGTATTGAAAATCCCTTAAAACAACGACAGCACATTCGCTCGCCGCTATTACCAGAATTCAGTTATTACGGTGACAAGGTGTATATTGAAAATCTGGTTGTCGGCTACAGCTTGTTCGAGTCACCTAGCTGGATGTTCGATGCATATGGCTATGTCAATAGCGATGGTTATTTTTTTGCTCAATCGAGTGGCGAAAAAATTGCCTCAATAGCCGGTCTTGGCCAAACACCTTGGCAAGTGAATAAAGAGCCACTAAATCTAAAGGACGTCGAGCGAGATCTCAGTTATATGGCGGGCTTTAATCTGAGCCGAGTTAGTTCGTTATATCGGCTCAATTTCTCCATCGCCAAAGATGTAACCTCTGTCCATCATGGTGAGGAGCTGTCATTAACTTTATCTAAGCCGATGCGTTGGCAGAGTTTAAGTGTCAACGCTCAGATCGGGGCAACCTATAAATCATCAGATATCAGCGATTACTATTACTCGTTAACAACGCAAGAAAACACCATTTACATACGGCAAAACGCGGTTGGTGACACCATATCTTCATGGGCAGGCTTGAGCTTGCGCTATCACTTTAATCCAACTTGGTCGCTAGGCTTTTCATATCGACATCATTGGTTTGACAGTAAAATGAAAGCCAGTCTTTTAGTTGATAAAACACACTACTCTGCTGGTTTTATCGGCGTTTCGTACAGGCTTTAACATGAGATTCACGCCACTTTCGAAACACCTGCTGACGATTATCACGTACTGTGCGCCAACCTTTATGGCGATGGCGCAACAGGCATTGTCGACTTCATCAAACCTAGCTGAAGTCCATATCACACCGCAAGTTTGTATTCGCGATCAGCTCAGTGAATCGTGCCAAGTAGAACTTGATGCCGAGCTAAAATTCACTACGCCAATGAATATATGTTTACTCATTGAAGCGTTAAACATCAAACAGTGCTTTGTTCACGTTAAACAGGTGAAGTTTCAACAGCTGTTGTCTATCGACGAAAATACCACGATTACCATCGTAAATTCCGATAACAATGACCTTGTTTATTCAAAAACGCTCGCTATTGCTGAGTTTAAACCAGCTAACCAGCGTCCGAGACGAAATCTAGGGTGGATATTATAATGGCGGTTAAAAACTACGACCTTCTGTTAATTGAAGATGATTTACCACTTGCCGAGTTAGTAAGTGATTACCTGAGTGATTTTGAATTTAATGTCGTTTGTGTCAATGACGGTGAAAACGCGCTGCGCCAAATTCAGCAAAATCGATTCGATATCATTCTCTGCGATATCATGTTGCCGGATACCGACGGTTTTAATCTGCTCCCCAGTTTCTTGAGTAACCCGCACGTACCAGTACTATTTCTCACCGCAATGACCGACTCGTCATCTCAAGTTAAGGGCTTGAACGCCGGCGCTTGCGACTATATTTTAAAGCCCGTGGATCCCGAAGTACTGTTAGCTCGAGTGAGGGCGAATATTCGCATGGTCGAAAGAAGAGCACTTGCCTCATCACTAACCTTGGGTAACCTCAGTCTTGATAAAACCACCTCGCAAGCCAAATACTGTGGTGAAACGCTCGATTTAACTGCACAAGAATTTGAAGTTATTTGGTACTTTGCTCAACGCGGAGACGATGTGGTCGATCGCGATAGTCTATTTACTGACCTCATTGGCCGCAGCTATGACGGCAAAGATCGAGCCGCCGATCTACGCATCAGCCGTTTGCGCAAGAAACTTCTTGCGGCCGGCTTTGATGAATTAACCATTGTTTCAATTCGCAGTAAAGGCTACGTCTTTAAATACTGGGCCTATCTCAATAATGCATAGTCATTTTATTCGTTTTTATTCATTTATATTACTTGCGGTATTTGCTCTCGTCTTTAGCTTCAGCAAACTATATACCCAGTTTTATGCGCCACCTGTGCAGTATAACATCCCTGTTGACGCCGTATTTACCGCCCAACACAGCGCCACAGGGGCAAGCTTTAGCTACCTCGATAAAGCCAATATTCAGCTTTCTGCTCAGCTAATGAGGCGATTGAACAATAACGAGTTAATCGCCTATAGCGTTGGTGAACACACCTACTACTTGCGCGAGCACGACACAAAAACCTATGTACAATGGGGACCAATACCGACCAAATTAGAACCTGTAAACGACAATTATCTAATTTTATTTTTTTACAGTGCGCTGGCGATTATCTTTTTAGTATTGATGTGGCCGATGTTTCGCGATTTGGCCTTTTTACAAAGATGCGCGTTGCAATTTGGTGAAAATCAGCAAACCCAACCTCTTACGATCAGTAAGAAATCAACCGTATACCCCCTAGCCCACGCCTTGTATACCATGAGTAATCGCTTAGTTGAGTTTGTTAGCTTACAAAAAGATGTTGCTAAAATTATTGCCCATGAAGTGCGTACCCCACTGGCTCGAATGAAGTTCGTATTAAAGCGAATAGAAGGTAACATCGAGGATAAGCACTTAAGCCGCATGTTAATGGACGTTGCAGAGTTAGAAACCCTAGCCACTGACTACATGGTATTTAGCAGCTCTCAACAGGTTGATCCCCAGTATCTGCAAAGTATTAGCGTCAAGTCGTTACTCACCAATTTAGCAGACAAATACCAACACCTGCACACTGGTGTTGATATTGTTTACCATCAGCAAGACACGCAAATAAACGCTAATAAAGCACAACTAGAATTAGCCCTGTCTAACTTACTGAATAACGCCCTGCGCTATGCGCGGCAAAAAGTGTCGGTCAGTGTGGATGTTGAACCAGAAAATGTCACCTTCCACATTGACGATGACGGGCCAGGTTTTGACGCTAACAAGCCGCGAGTAAATAACCAAGGCACCACAACCGGGTTTGGCTTAGGACTGTACATTGTTGAATCTATTGTAAACCGCCACCATGGTAAATTGACTAAAAGCGCCGCCTCGCTCGGTGGGGCAAGGGTCAGCGTTAGCATTCCCCGTTTGTGTCCAACAGCAGACGCGCTGTCGTAGTTCATTTGCCAAAAGCGACCACAGTGGCGCCGAAACTGAGTAAAGACTGACCTGTCACAGATCTCAAAAGCACATTGCTCAAGCTGACTATCAAAAAAAGATTTATACTATCAACTACCATAGCGCAACTGCTATAGCGCAACCCACATAGCGCAGATTCAGATAGCGTATCGATTCAGTAACAGAGTACGGACCCATGTATACTCAGCAAGAATATGAAAATAACCCTTTACACGGTACAAGCCTTGAACAGGTGCTAACCGAGCTCGTTGACCATTACGGTTGGGAAATTCTGGCAGCATACCTCAACCTCAATTGCTTCAAGAAAAACCCAAGCATCAAAGCCAGTATAAAGTTTGTAAAGAAAACCGAATGGGCGCAACACAAAGTTGAAAGTTTCTATCTTTACCAGTTCAAAAACCTACCTCGCGCCACTGATGAGATGTTTGAGTTGCCGCCGCGAGAGCGAATTGTCCCGTTAGAGCAAAAGCCAAGAGCGCCACAAGAGCTGAGCTTAGAAGATGCTGAGCGATTGCGATTAAAAAAAGCCAGCGCCTCTAGACAGCGTGACAACCGCAACTCACCGTGGTCTGGTAACCAAATGGTGAGACAACAAACTCGTAAAAACACCGCCAAAAGCACAGATCAACGATCACACACAGATGCCCAGAGCACAGCTGAAAAGACCTTTGATCCTTACCAAAATTTTAACAAAAAGCACCCTCGCTAGGGCTTTTCATCGATAGAGCATGACATAGCTATGTCATGAGTGAGCATAAAAAAAGCCGAGACTCGTGTCTCGGCTTTACTTGATAGGATAAAACTCAGTTTATCTTTATTTCGAGGTGCTTAGCGCATGCGACGACGCAATCCAAGCATGGTTAATAGCATCACTGCAAAGTAACCTAAAGAACCACCTGAGCTATCTGAATCTTTCTCAGCAAGTTCAGGATATTCACAGCTACCGTCATCTTCGTTAGCGTTAGCATCGTAGTTGTTTGCCGAGCTATCGGTACAACCTTTTTGCTTGCCATCCGAGATAACATTAAGCACAAACGTCGTACTTGCTTTATCTGCTGGATTCTCAATATCCGCAACGGTTACCGTTACTTGTGTCTCACCGTGGAAGTTTTTCTTCGGTGTAATCGTAATCGCAGAACCTGGCTCATGACCTTCAACCGTTGCTGAGATATTCTCACCAGAGACCATAATCTCATTTACGCTTGCCAATTCAGAGTTATCTGCGTAGTAGACATTGAATTGCACAGAGTCATTCTCGGCAACGTCCATGTCTGCAATAGCTGATAGCTGAATATTGGTTGGTACCGCTAAAGTATGACTCATTTCAACGTTTGCCATGCCGTCAACAACACTGGTGGCTGTCATGACCTGGTCGACGCCAGTCGCATCTCGCTCAACTTGTGTCCATACCGTAACTTCAAATTGTGAAGACTCAGGACCATAGTAGTCGTAACAAATGACTAAGCCGTCGTGCAATTTGCTGTCGAGATCATCATACGCATACTCTTCGCCAAGGAACCCACCTGAAATCGGGCCTCGCGAGTAAACTGGTCCGGTAAAGCCTTGTAAACCAATAGCACCGCGGCCGTTTTGTGAACCAAAATCAATGTTGTCGTACGCGTAATAGATTTCATGCTCATTTTTACCGTGACGAGTGTTGACGTTAAACACTAGCTGGTAATCAAAGCGGTCGTCTTTTTCTTCCCATTTGAACGGACGGTTAGGCTGAGTGTAATCTCTACCTAGCGAACGGTAGCTGCGCGCATTATCGACTTCGATGATGCCCCAACCTGTTTGCGTACTCGCTAAAGAAATACCCGCTTTTTCAGTCCAATTGTTGATTAATGGAACCGACATAAATTCAGGGCCTGTACCCATTTCACCAATGCCCATGCCACGCCATAGTGGTCCTACCGACTCATACGGGAATGAGTTATACGGGAAGCCCAAGTGGTATGGGAAGAAGAATGGTTGTTGCCATAAATCGAACACACCAGTACCGCGTAACTGAATCGAGTTTTGAGGGTTAATATTCAAACGATCCGAGTTGTTGTACAAGTGCCAAGCGTCATAACGTCCATTAAATAATGCCGAGATAGGTAGCTGAATACCTTCGCGCATTAAAATGTTGTTATCACCGGTTGGGTTGCCATTTTCGTCAACGCCTTTATTGAAACCTCCGAATATTGGCGCAAAACCAAACTCTTCAAGGTCGACATAACCACCTGGGTTTGAGTTGCCAAAGTTAGGCATACGACACATTGCATCTTCAACGTTGGTTGTTTGAATGTATCGCGGTTTAATACCTGCGGTGTTTGGTTGCACACCTGAAATGGTTACAACATTACCATCAACACTGATATCGGTAACGATTTCGTCGTTAGAGGTAAAAATATCCTCCGCAGAAAAACGCAAACCTTGAGGCATGTTAGCGGTGATGGTAAACGCGCGATCAGCACCGGTATCATTCGGTTGTACTTCGAATGTGTATGGAATCACATCGCCCGCACGCGCTTTGGTTTGAGTAACATCTAGATTGATGTCATCAACACCACGTTCAAGCTTGAACGCAACTTTACCGACGTTACCTGCGTTGATTTCAGAGGTACCGAAATCAAGTACTGAGTAGTAAATATCGCCTTCCGCCATCTCTGGCATGTTGTAGCTTAATGTCGCACTGACGGTATTTTTACCATCCGTTGGCTCAACGTGTAGTGACATATCAGAGGCAACGCTATCGGTTACCACAGCAACTGTATAAGCAAATTCCTCATCAGCAATATCTGGGTATCGTTCAGTCCAATTAGGCGCTTGCCCAGTCAATTTACCTGGGTTGTATATTACCGCCCAGTAGGTACCTTCTTCAGGATTATTGATGTTACAGAAGTTGTTAAATTCAATGTGATTTGATACACAAAGAATTTCCTCAGACACATCTGCTTCACCGTTTTGGTTATAATCCTTACCAACGTATATCAGCGCATTACCCTCGTCGATATGACCGTGAAGATCTGACTGAACGGTGCCTTGCACTTCTGCGATAAGGCGTTTCGCACCAGCTGGTACTTCGATCATTTCAACGTGTGTCGCTTCATCCATACGGAATGATGCTGGAACATCATCTGAATTTGACGACCACGGGAAGTAACCATCATCATCTTTTGGCAAGGCAACGGTTTTGACGTCGGCTTTAACCGGTTGATACACACGCGTGTAAGGTGTGTCTAATGCAGGTAATTCTAAACCGTTAAACTGGAAGCTACCCTCGTTGCGGTGAGCGACAGCGCGAAGGCGAGCAGGCATACCGTTTTTCGAGAACTTAAAGGCCACTGGCAGGTGAACCTCTGAGCTAGCACCGCTTACTTCGGTCAAAATAACATCTGAGTGTAATTCGACTTCAGCATTAGAGAACCAGTCTTGGGTATCCATTATTGACGCTTCAAATACAACTGTTTGTGTTTCACCAGCATTTAGCGTGAATTCACTTGGCGTTGCAGAAATATTCACGCCGTTTTGCGCTGATTGGCTGCGAAGGTCGAAGTTCCAGTTAACAACATCGCTGTGATCGACAGTCCAAGAGCCGTCTTTGGTCGCTCTAAATGTACGAGTCCACTGACACACTGGCTTACATTCCATGTTGACTAACTGAGGAATGTTCAAGCGGTGTACTTGACCACCGTTATTTGGATTAGCCAGTTTGAAGTTTTCAATGGTTTCATCCATAACTAGGCCGGTATCGATAGCTTCGGCCACATTAATACGACCCGCGCCAGCGCGATAAATAAACGCTTCGCCAACATCGCCATTCGCTTGGTTCAAACGGCGATACCGAACAACGTTATCGGCAGTTAGCATCAGTGCTGATTGCACTTCAGTCGGTGTCCAATCAGGGTGAGCTTGACGAATTAGCGCCATCGCACCAGCAACATGTGGCGATGCCATTGAGGTACCACTAATAGCGACATAATCGGTATTACCCATATTACCAACAAATGGATGTTCATCGGCGTATGCAGCATAGATGTTTACACCCGGTGCAGCAATTTGCGGAATAAGCATTTCTGGTGTTGAATTACTTGGACCACGAGACGAGAACGGAGCTAACCAGTCACCGTGTTCAGGATTGTGATCGTTAAATATTGCCGTTGCGCCAATGGTGATCATATGACCCTTTTCAGAGTATGAATCAATCCAGTCTTTAAAACCGTAGTTATATCCTGGCTCGCCCCAAGTGGTAACTTCACCTTCCCACTGTTCATAAGTAAGGTGAACAGCTGGCAATTCGTAAGACACACTGGGAACCCCATCGCCTTTGGCATAGTTGTACATGATGAAGCCATCAGCACCACCCGCTTTTACATTAGCGACTTTCGCAGTACGAGCGATACCATTTGGATCGCGTAAATCGTTACGCGCACAAACGACGATTACGTTAGTATCACCTTCAGCCGCACCGACAATAGGTGTACCGTCTTTGTAAAAATCGAACGTTCCCGCTGGATACTCTGTACCACAATATCCACGCCAGTCTTTGTTACCATTAACATCGACGTAGTCTTTGGCCCAAACAACAACACCGGTAATTTCGCTTTCGTTAATAGCGCCACCCACGCGTCCTGTGTCGCTCCACCAAGGTACTTCAGAACCTAGAGGCGCTCCGTCGGCATCGGTTGCAAAACCTTCAAAAGTAACTGGCGTGTCAACCTTAATCACCCGGTCGTGTGTGGTTGCCGCAACAGAGGCCAACCAAGGTGAGGCATGGTCAATTGAACCAAAGAACTCTTTTGCACCACCGGCTTGGCCACCATTACCCGCTGCCACAGCAACATTGATGCCCGCTTCGCGTGCTGCTAAGAAACCTAGTTCTATGCCGTCATCCCAAGGTGATGTATCGTCTTGACCACCGATAGAGAAGTTGATGACATCAACGCCGTCTTTGATTGAGTCTTCAATACCGCCAATCATCGACTCCCATGGACAGCCTCGGTAACCCGAGTCATTGGATGCGTGACATACCTGATACGAAATAATATTCGCGTGTGGCGCGACACCAGACAGGTTGAACATGTCTTCTTTAATAACGGTACCGTCAGCTGGCTGTCCCGTGTATTCTGGCAGTACGTAATCAACATTGTTTAACACGTTGCCCGCCGCCGTACCTGCTACGTGTGAGCCGTGGCCCTGATAATCTTCACCAATGGCTGGGAAACCAGGGATCATAGCGTCAAACGCATCGGTGATAACATCATAGGTGCGAATACCGATTAATTTATCGTTACACAGGTTTTCATTACCGGCTTCAGCACAAGCGCCTACGTATACACCACTACCCCAAGGGTTAGTGTGATCGTAACCGTCGTCGCCAACATCAGCAAAAGAAGGATGATCAGAGTTAATACCGGTATCAATGATACCCATGATGATGCCTTCACCCTTGTACGGTACGCCCTGCTCTGTTGAACCTGTCCAAACCTGATCGGCACTTATTTTTTGTGGACCTGCATCAGTGTGCAGCTCATAGGTTTTAGCGCGATGTACAAATTCGACTTGCGGCAATTGAGAAACTCGCATCGCCTCTTCTTGGGTCAATTCAACCGTGTAGGCGTTTACCGCTGTTGTGTATTGGTTGCGAATTTGTTTCGTACCAACAACGCGATTCATTTCTGCTATTGTTGCTAACTGCTTGTTTTCAAGATAGTTAGTGTAAGCAACAACGCGATCGCTAGTAGGCTTACCCGCTTCGTAAAGGCTGCTGATACCTAAGTCGCGGTTTAAGGTTTGTACATGTGTTCCCTGTAGACCGAGAATACCGCCTTTGTACAATGCGGTTGGCTTGTCTTTTAAGCGGACGACGTAGACATGCTCGCCCGTGATATCGGCTTCGTGCTGGAACTTAGCGCGTTGCGAATTAACTTGAACGTTTAATCCATCATTTTCCAACATTGAACCGGTAGCGGTTTGCCCGTTAGCGCTCAGTTGGTATTGATTAATTTGCTCCTGAGTCAGGTTTAGCTTGTTTAACGTGTGAACGTCATTTTCTGGTGCTATACCCGCAGCAGCGTACATTGAACCGGCGCTATACAAAGCAACCGCTAACGCACTTGTGATGGTGTTTATTCTCACTTTCAACTCCAAAATGTCGTTATAATTATTATCGCCAAGTAAATTTGGCTGCATAAGATATAAACGCATTTGGCGGTCAGACGTAAGTTCATTTGTGTAGCATTTTGTAGCACCGGTGTTAACAAAGGGATTATGACTTGTTAATCCACTCTGTATAATCAGCCGAAAAACCAATAAATCAAAAGCAATAAAAACAGACACTTAAGTTAAATTACCGTTTAACCAAGACCCCACGACCTTGTTAATTCGATGTAAACAACATTTCACCGATACAAAACCAAGTTGACATTAGTACAAATAAAGAGGCGAATAAAGAGGGTAAATACGCGGGCTAATTACGGCTCAGCAACGACCTTGTTTAGCATTGCTTGTTCTATCACTGCACGATACTGGTGAACCGCTTGTAAGCCTTGCTCAACACCGTGTTGATAATCGTCTTTTAACGCCTCAAGACTAGAGCCAAGTACCATAGATTTGAGCGGCCTAGTTGGAGCAATTTGTACGATATTAACGCCAACCGGAGGCGCATTGAGAAAGTCGACTGCTTCTGCGTAGCGGTTCTGATGATGGTGATACATATCAAACACTCGGGGTGATTGCTTGATGCGGCGCATAATCGGTTTCAATCGCTCCATAACCTGCATTTTTCCGTCAATGTGTGCCTCAACGGTGCGAATAACCCAAATGTGTGTCGCTCCTTGTTGGTGGGCCCAACGCACAGGGATAGGATCGGCAACACCACCATCGACCATGATATTTGCGTCTACATTGACCATGGGGCGATATAAAAATGGGATCGCGCTTGAAGCTTTTAGATGAGCCACCATATTGTCATGCCACGTGTGCAGATAATGTGGTTCAAATGACTGATAGTGGCTGGCAACCGCGTAAAAATTACTGTTTGGCGTCAAATTGCGTGGTTGTGTTGGAAACCGCAACTTTTGGTGGTGTTCAACCTGGTGAAAATACCAATCTAAGTCAATGACATTACCACCGGTAAAAAAGCGCGCCGGACGAAAAAACTGTTGTTCGGTGGTTAATACTTCAATGGCTTGCTGGCCGTACTGGTGTGCGCGAGCACAGTAGGCAGCGATATTTTGCGCTCCAGCAGAAACGCCGACTTTAAGATCGAACGGGTAAAATTTTTGTTCTAAAAAAGCATCGAGTACCCCCGCGGTAAAGATGCCTTTTTGACCACCGCCTTCGGCGATAATTGCAGAACGTATGTCGGTTGCCATCATCAGAACCTGCCCCAATTAACAATGACTCAATGAGAAGACATATGCAGTTACGCAAACATAGATACATTGATAACAATCATCCTGCGTTAAGTCGAACCTGCAACAACAGATCTCAAAACGTTGACCGCGCTTACATTATTAACTATAGGCAAAAATCTGTATTTCAACCTAGCAATAGCTATTTATAGTGAATTAAAACAACAGGCTAACGCAGATAAATAATGCAAAAACCTATCTGCGTTGCGGTGATTGGAGCGAACATTCCAGGTGTGCGACTAGGCAAATGTTCACCTAGTCGACGTGTTTATACACTTGACCGTCTTTCATCACAAAGCTAACCCGCTGTAAGGCACTGATATCTTGTAAAGGGTCGTCGTCAACGGCAATGATGTCGGCCAACTTGCCCACTTCTAAGCTGCCGAGTTGGTCACTCATATCAACCAAATCAGCCGCATTTACTGTGGCAGATACAATGATATCCATCGGCTGCATCCCCGCTTGATGCATCAACAGCGCTTCATCGGCATTTCGACCGTGTTTTGACACACCTGAATCGGTGCCAAAGGCAATTTTTACTCCGCTTTTGTAGGCGTTACTAAAATTCGCCATCATATCACTGCCCACGCGCAACGCCTTTGCTTTGATAGCCGGTGACATAAAGTCACTATTTTTGGCCATTTGCACGACAGTATCACCGGCAAGCAAGGTTGGTACAAGGTAAGCACCACCAGCTTTGAACAACTCTATCGATTCTCGGTCGGCATAACTGCCGTGTTCAATTGAGTCGACTCCTGCTCGCAAGGCGGCATTGATGCCATCAGCCGCATGGGCATGACTGGCAACTTTGCGCCCTAGGGCGTGAGCCGTTGTGACAATTTCTTCAAGTTCGTCGTCGGCCATTTGTACTCCCGTCCCCGTATCGGTATCTGATAATACCCCTCCGGTTGAGGTGATCTTAATAACATCGGCACCATATTTAATTGCTTTACGGGTGGCTGCACGACATTGGTAAGGACCATTACACACCGTATCTGAGGTGTATTTTTCCAGCAAATCGTGGCGCATGCCATCTACGTCAGCATGACCGCCAGTTACCGGTACTCGACCCGATGCGACAATGCGCGGGCCTGCAATCCACTGCTTATTTATGCCGTCGCGCAACGCATACATAGGCTGTGGATCGCCGCCGAGGTCGCGCACTAAGGTAAACCCCGCTTGCAGTGTTTTTTCAGCAAAGTGAACGCTGCGCATCGCCACGTCTTCGGCTGACAGAGTAACCGCTTCTAATTTGCTTTTCGGGCTAAATTCATATTGCAAATGGACGTGCATATCCATCAAACCCGGTAATACAAATTTGTCTTTTAAATCTATTACCTTTGCGTTTTTATCAACCTCAACAGCGTCGATATAACCGCTAACACGGCGCTCTATTTTGTTGTCTTTTATGACAAGCGACTGCTGAGTTTGTACCTGTTCACCGGGTACCGCTAGCAACTTGCCAATGTGCAGAATTTTATAATCCGCGGCAAACAGTACACTGGGTACTAAACACAAGGTAACGGCACAGCTTCTAGCTAGTGTGATCATATTAGGCCTCAATAATTGGTTCAAATAAATACGGCATTTGGTTGATAACCAGCAAACAAACGCCTACGCCAAGATATCGTTTAACTTATCGCTAAAAGCATTAATTTACAATATGTTATGCTGATTATTGAGATTAATTACTCGGTTCATGGATTACCAGTGTTCGGCGCTGGCGCGATGCCAATCGGTAGCCCACTGCACGGGAACGGTGTCTGGTTTGAGCAAACAGCCTTCACGTTGACTTGGGTGCAACGCCTCGTAATCCGTACTGCTGGTGGCGTTTATACGTCGCTTTATATGTTGGCGAGTCAGTTGCTGGAGATCAGTAATTGCACAAGCTTGTAATAACTCAGTCAAATGGCGCATCGTCGCGTTGTGATAATTGCACACTCGTTGACTTTTTTCGTCAATGTCTAAGAACCGATAGCGACTTGGGTCTTGTGTCGCAATGCCGGTTGGGCATTTATCGGTGTTACAAGACCTTGATTGAATACAGCCTAGCGCGAACATCATCCCTCTCGCCGAGTTCACCGCATCAGCGCCAACCGCAATAATTTTCGCAATGTGAAATGCGGAAATTATTTTTCCCGAAGCGATGATCTTAATATGCTCGCGAAGACCGAGACTGACCAACACATCATCGACAAAAATAATCGCATCGAGTAACGGCGTGCCAACCGAATTAGTAAACTCTATCGGCGCGGCCCCCGTGCCCCCCTCTGAACCATCTACGGTAATAAAGTCAGGGGTTATGTTAGTCGCTAACATGGCTTTAGCGATGGCAAAAAATTCGCACTTATTACCCAAGCAAAACTTAAAGCCAACCGGTTTACCCGCGGACAAGTGACGTAACTCGCGAATAAACTTTAACAATCCTGTCGGCGAGGAAAAGGCGGAATGTGCCATTGGTGATAACACGTCTTGACCCATTGGCACATGGCGAATAGCTGCTATTTCTTCAGTTAACTTTTGCGCTGGTAAAATACCACCGTGGCCCGGCTTGGCACCTTGTGATAATTTTAGCTCTATCATTTTAACGGACTCTAAACTCGCTTTTTGCGCAAACAGCTGAGCATCGAATTGTCCCGCTTCATCGCGACAACCGAAATAGCCCGTACCAATCTGCCATATCAAATCACCACCGTATTTTAAATGATGAGGACTCAAGCCGCCTTCGCCAGTGTTATGAGCAAAGCCGCCCAATTTAGCTCCTTTATTCAGCGCCATAATGGCATTTTTACTGAGCGCCCCATAGCTCATCGCTGAAATATTAAACGGCGATGCGGTGTAGGGTTGCTGGCAATCATCACCGCCAAAGCGCACAGTTAAGTTATCAGTAATGATCGCTTTAGGCGATAATGAGTGCTCTATCCATTCATAACCACTTCGATATACGTCAAATTGAGTACCAAACGGGCGTTTGTCGGTTTCTCCTTTGGCTCGCTGATACACAAGCGCGCGATATTCGCGGTTAAACGGGCGACCATTAATATTCGATTCAACAAAGTACTGCTGAATTTCAGGGCGAATGCTCTCAAACAGATAACGCAAATGACCAATCACCGGATAAATCTGTAATATGGTATGCCGTTTTTGCCATACGTCATAAGCTGCTAACACCAACAACGGTATCGTCAACAGCAACCAACCATACCAATGAGTGAGTAACACCACCACATTGGCGATGATCAGGGTGAAAAAAATAACGTGCCGAACTTTCATAACAGTACACCTACCGCTGTCTCTTAGCTGACAGCGTCGTTCAATAAGCCGTACTGTTTTTCTACCACGTTTATCACCACAAGGCTAATACGTTCTATATATCAACACCTTACTAAATTAACAAGATGAGTAAACCTGCCATTTCAAACGCACTAAACACAGCGCATCAGGTCTGTTTTAGAGTTCGTTTTTCAATTTGAAGCTCTGATTGCTAATCGTCTGAACAAGGTTGTCGATTAACGACTAAATCTATCTTTGAATATCAGCCGCTCAGGCACACCAATATCGAGGAGCATCGTTTCAACCTCTTTCATCATGGCGATTGGACCACACAGATAAAATTCGCTGGTATCCAGGTCCATCGCTTCATTGAGTTGCGCTGCCAAGACTTTTTGTACGTACCCCCGATGGCCTTGCCACTGCGATGACGCTAACGATAAGGTGGGAATATAAGTAAAATTGTCGTAGTGCTCATCGAGTTCTTCTAGCTCTGTGTGGTAGAGCAAATCATCTTCCGTTCTAGCACCATAGATCAGCATCATCGGTTGTTGACAGTGGTATTTTTTCAGTTGCTCAAAAATAATTGCTCTCAGTGGCGCTAGCCCAGATCCAGCACCGATAAATATGCGTCGCTGCTGATCAGATGCTTGATTTGACGTGGCAAAAAAGTCAGAGTAAGGCCCTTTTGCTATGACCGTATCTCCCACTTCAAGTGCCGCCAAATAAGAAGAACCAACTCCAGCTCTGTGCCCATCTTCGCTAATTTGCCAGCGTATATTAAAAGTTAACTGATCCGTTTCTTGATCAAAGTTTACTAGCGAATAATGACGACTTCCGCCGTCGTGGCTGAAGGTTGTCGGTGCGTATTGGCGCCAGTACTTTTCAAACGCTTTGGGCATGTCGGTAGGGCGTAACTGATTCGTACCCGCTGGTATATCAAACTCCATATAGGCACCAGCCTTAAACGTTAGTGGCTTACCCGACTTAACTTTACATTTCAATTCTTTGATAAACGGGGTGATAAATGTTGACGACACAACCATTAATTCGTGCGCACCTACGTCACTGCTAGAGATAGCTTCTACTTCGTCGATTTCGGCAATTTTATGCTGACAGCCGAGTCGATACCCCTGAGCGAGTTGCTGCTCTGATAATTGTTCTGTTTCTGCTGAGGTTATCGGTAATGGTTTGACACTCTTAAACAAACATTTTCCACACGTTCCTCCACCGCCGCAGCTCGACGGCAAATGAACGCGAGAACTGGCTAACCCTTCTAAGATAGAATCACTTTCATTGGCTGAAATATCGCAGCGTGTTCCAGTACCAGCAAACGTCACCGAAACGGTTTGAAAGTTTCGACTCCAACTCAGTTTTAGTAACCCATTTTGGTATTGTTGAATTAACCAAATTCCCCCGGTAATCGATAACAATAAGGTAAAAATGGCAAAACAGATTATCAGCCAATGATTAAAACCGCCAGAATTGCCATAATCCATGAAGTGCAGTTTCAACATTAAATCGTTAAGCCGAAAGTCGTCATTGGCATGACGAAGCACTTGCCCTGTAACCGCATCTAAATAGATGGTTGTGTTGTTGTCATCTGCTACGTCAACTTTCCACAGCGGATTTTGCTGCGCCACATAATCGTCAAATGGAGGCTGGACCAATTCAGCTTGGTTCAGCTGACCTGGACCAGAATACGACTGCTGAGCAATCATTAGCGCCTGAGAGGCAGATAAACTAAATGGCTCTCCTGTCACGGCATCGAATAATTCAGCGTGTTTTTTCTGATAGTTGTGCTCTCCCATTTGGTAAACAAAGTAATAGTATGGACGTTCCAGTACCCATATCAGTTTTACGCTGATAGGTTGTTTGCTTGCTATTGCGGTTATCGGCGTTAATTCAAACGCTGATAAGCGTTGTTCACTGTGTGAATGAGCGCGGTATTCGTGCCCACCGGCTTTATGGTGATCGCTCAAATTAAAATAAACACCGGTTGCCAACCAAATGATCAGTTGCACACCAACGACTAATGAAAGCCATTTATGAACAGTTTTGGTTGATTTAATTAACGACATCAAAGCGCCTCACTTCTATTTGGGAAAGCGACGCGGTAATAGGTCAACACGGCTCCAGAGAAGGCTGCTAATAGTCCTAGTGTTGCAATTACAAATAAAAACCAGTTTGATACATTCTCACCATCGTCGTAGTCCATTATGTGGAAACGCCACATCCAATCAAACAATCGCCAAAAATTGTGCCGTTTAGCCACCAACTCACCCGTGTGCTCACTTATGTATAAGGTCGGCGTTGAAAGGCCCTCAAACTTTATCTGCCAAAATGGCAAATGCCGTGGCGAGAGCTCTGCAGGCATCTCGGATGCTGACGTCATCAGCGTGATCGTATCTATCTGACCCGAGCCAGAATAGTGATACTGTGCGATTTTGCTGGCTGTGGTTTGATCAATACGAGGTACAACCTCCCCCGTACTTGCATCGATGGCTAGTTTACCGTGTTCGCCATTGGTAAAACGATACACGTGTTTATCTAACAGCTTATCAAGCGAAATATTGGAAGCAGCAGGAAACGCATCGAGTAATGCGTCAGTCGTATAATGAACCTGGCTTAATTCAAGTGGTGGGTTATCGTTTTTGACTAATGTTTCGCCGTGTATATGGTGAATATCCATGCTCACCATATACACGCCACTAACTGACCAGAACAGGAACTGCACGCCGATGAATGCCATCAACCATTTGTGATACTTGCGACTGGATTTCAACGCATTAAATGGCGGCTTGTTATCGTCCTCTATCGTTCGGCTCTTCCACAACAGGTACACCGCGGGCAATACTAATAAGGTTAGGATCACCGCACTCGCCATACCGCCGACCATAGGGGCAGCAATACGACTCATTACCTCAGAGCCGGTACCTGTACCGTATAAAATCGGCAATAAACCAATGATGATGGTTGCGACTGTCATCATCACCGGACGTACGCGAAGACCTGCGCCTTGTGTAATGGCGTTGATAAGATCCTTATGGGTAAATGAGCGTTGTTCAGCTTTCGCTTGCTCAATAGCGTGTTGATACGCTTGGTTTAGGTAAACCAACATAATCACGCCTATTTCTACTGCCACCCCGGCAAGGGCAATAAAGCCAACCCCCACAGCAACCGAGAAATTAAAGCCTTCTAGATAGATCAGCCAGATACCGCCGATCATCGCCAAGGGTAACGTCGCCATAATGATGATAACTTCAGCAAAGCTGCGAAAGTTGAGATACAACAAGACAACAATAATAGCCAAGGTTAACGGCACCACATAAGTTAGCTTTTCTTGCGCGCGTTGCATGTATTCATATTGCCCTGCCCAGCTAATGGAATAACCCGCAGGCAAATCGATGTCACTGGCGACTTTCGCTTTGGCACCTTCGACGTAACGGCCGATGTCGACACCGTCAATATCGATAAAGGTCCAACCGTTGATTCGCGCATTTTCACTTTTAATACCTGGCGGACCGTCTTCAACATACACATTTGCGACATCGGCCAAGGCAATGCGCTGGCCGTTAGCACTGACAATAGGTAGTCTTTTTAACTGCTCTGGCGAGTCACGGTAATCCTGTGGATAACGCAAGTTCACCGGATAACGCTCGAGGCCTTCAACGGTTTGCGCAACGTTCATGCCACCGATGGCGGTTGCGACGACTTGTTGCACATCGCTGATGTTCAAACCATAGCGAGCGGCTTTAACCCTGTCGATATCCACCTTAATGTAACGACCACCAGCCACTCGCTCAGAATAAACGGAAGCGGTGCCGGGATAGTCTTTCAGCACCTGTTCAATTTGCTGACCGATCTGTTGAATAACAGCCAAATCCGCACCGGCCACCTTGACACCGACCGGCGTTTTGATGCCAGTCGCTAACATATCGATACGGGTTTTAATCGGCATCACCCAAGCATTGGTTAAGCCAGGAAACTTAACCAACTTATCAAACTCTTGTTTGAGGCTGTCAGTGGTAACCCCTTCGCGCCACTGGTCGCGAGGCTTTAACTGAATAAAGGTTTCAATCATGGTTAGCGGTGCTGGATCGGTTGCCGTTTCGGCGCGGCCGACTTTACCAAACACGTTTTCCACTTCAGGTACGGTGCGAATAAGCTTGTCGGTTTGTTGCAATAACTCACGCGCTTTACCAATCGATATACCAGGATAAGTGGTTGGCATATACATCAAATCGCCTTCATCGAGCTCAGGAATAAACTCACTACCAATATCATCAAGCGGTGTAAAACCAAACCAAGTGATAATCACCGCGGCGATAATCGTCGCTTTCGGGTAGGTTAGCACTTGCTTTAACAGCGGTTTATAGCCGGCAATCAGTAAACGGTTTACTGGGTTTTTATGTTCTGAAATAATTTTGCCACGAACAAAATAGCCCATCAGCACCGGAATTAGCGTTATCGCTAAACCCGCAGAAGCCGCCATCGCGTAAGTTTTGGTGTAAGCCAATGGGGCAAACATACGCCCTTCTTGCGCTTCTAAAATAAACACCGGTAAAAAGCTGACGGTAATGATTAACAAACTAAAAAACAGCGCAGGGCCGACTTCCGATGCCGACTTAGCGACAATTTCCCAGCGGTTTTGCTCGGTTAGTGGCGTTTTTTCCATATGCTTGTGCATATTTTCAATCATCACAATCGCGCCATCAGTCATAGCTCCAATAGCAATGGCAATCCCGCCTAACGACATGATGTTGGCGTTAACCCCCTGAAAATACATGATGACAAACGCCACGAGAATACCTAGCGGTAAGCTGATAATCGCCACCACCGATGAGCGGATATGGAACAAGAACACCACACAAACTAGGGCGACTACCGCCAACTCTTCGAGCAGCTTTGACCAAAGATTATCTACCGCCCGTTCAATCAAACCCGAGCGGTCATAAACGGTGACGATTTCAACACCGTCAGGTAAGCCGCGCTTGAGCTGTTCCAGCTTTTGTTTAACGCCCGCGATGGTTTGCTGCGCATTTTCACCAAAGCGCATCACCACCACACCACCAACCGTTTCACCTTCGCCGTTGAGCTCAGCAACACCCCGACGCATTTGTGGACCTAAGTTAATGTCGGCCACATCGCCCAGCAGCAAAGGTGTGCCATTGACATTAAGCCCTAGCGGAATAGCCTCTAAATCAGCGATTGATTGAATATAACCCGACGCGGTGACCATATACTCGGCTTCAGCCATTTCCACCACCGAGGCGCCCACTTCTTGGTTACCTTGTTTGATGGCGGTTTGAATAAGGCTAAGCGGTATATCGTAGGCGCGCAGTTTTTCTGGGTTAACCATTACTTGGTATTGCTTAACCATACCGCCGATCGCCGCCACCTCAGAAACGCCGTCTACCGTTTGCAACTCATACTTTAAAAACCAGTCTTGAATACTGCGTAGTTGGCTGATGTCGTGTTGACCGGTTTTATCAACCAAGGCATACAGATATACCCAACCAACCCCGGTGGCATCGGGGCCAAGTTCCGGTTTAGCCGTTTCGGGTAAGCGCGGTGCTACTTGCGATAGGTACTCCAATACGCGCGAGCGAGCCCAGTACAAATCGGTGTCGTCATCAAAAATGATGTACACATACGAATCGCCAAAAAACGAGTAACCGCGCACGGTTTGCGCGCCAGGTACCGACAGCATGGCACTCGTCAATGGATAAGTGACTTGATCTTCGACAACCTGTGGCGCCTGCCCCGGGTATGAGGTTTTAATGATCACCTGCACATCGGATAAATCGGGAATGGCATCAACCGGGGTGTTTTTAAGAGCAAAAATACCCGAACCAACCAATATGGCTGTAGCCAACAACACGAAAAAACGGTTAAATACCGACCAGTGAATAATACGTTCTATCATTTATATATCGCCTATTACTCGTGTTTAATGGTGCTGGCTGTGATCCATATGTTCCGTATGGTTCATATGTTCATCTTGCTCAGTTGCACTGCTCATGTCGACAATGACAAAATCGTCTCTTACTTCAAAGGTAAAGGTGATTTCATCGCCTTCAGCAAACGCCGTTAAATCGATGTTATCATCGACGATAAACTCCATGGTTGCCGCTGGTCGTCCCCATTTTTCGATCGCCTCACGGCTGATATTGACTATCCGAGATTGGTTATCAATAGCATTGATCATCCCTTTTACGGTCGCCGTTGAGACTGTTTCTTCTGCGTCCGAAGGCTCTGACATAATGTGAATGCCCGTGACTTGGTACTGACCGTCATCGCTTTTGGTTACTTCAAAGTGCAGCGTTTGCCCTGCCTTTAAACTGTCTATATCGACGCTGTCACCGACCATAAAGTCCATGGTCATTTCAGGCCACTCCCATTCGGCTACAGCTTCATGAGTGATATTGACCATATTGTGATCGGCCATAACATTATTCACTTCCCCCGCCATCCAAACCGATGCAGGTTGCTCACTAACACTCATGCGCTCAAAGTCAGAGTTTTTACTTGATTCGGAATCAATCAAAAACTGCGCCGAAGTCACCACTTCATCACCTTCTTCTATACCATCGAGAATTTCAATATGCTCAGAGCTCACTCGACCAAGAGTTACCGCAACCGACTTAAACTGGCCATCGCCTAACGCCAGCACAACGCGGTCTTGCTTACCGGTGCGGATCACCGCTTGCTTAGGGACTAGCAAGCTAGCGCGGTGTTGTTTGGCATCAATAGTGACTTGAGCAAACATATTGGGCTTGAGTAGCTGCTGTGGGTTATCAAACTTTAAGCGCAACCGCAGGGTGCGGTTAGCGCGATTTAACGTAGGATAAATGTAATCCACCACGCCTTGCCAAGTTTTGCCGGGTAAATAATCTAAGGTCATCGACACCGATAAACCAGGGGCGATGAGTTGCGCATCGCGTTCGAACACTTCCGCCTCTACCCAGACTTGGTCAAGCTGGGCAATACTCAACAAGGTATTGGTCGGGGTAACATAAAAACCCTCGCGGACGTTTAAGCCATCGACAACGCCATCTTGTGGCGCATAAAAGGTAATATATTGCTGCGCCTTGCCCGAGCGCTCGAGACGCTGGATAAACTGTGGCGATAATTGCAATGCCTCTAAACGACTTTTTGCCGCATCAATTAAGTTGCGGTTATTGCGTTTTATGGCGAGAAGCAATTCTTCTTGCGCATTCACCAATTGCGGTGAATACAAGCTGTACAACGCTTGATCTTTTTTGACCGGGTCGCCTTCGGCTTTTACAAACAACTTTTCTATCCAACCGTCAACACGCGGATGAACATGAACCATTTTGTCTTGGTCGTACTTTACATAACCAACCGTGGCGATTTCCATGTCGATGTGGTTTTGCTCAACAAGCGCTGTGCGCACACCAAGGTTATTAATCACATGAGGCGCTATTTTCACAGCGCCAGGGCCGAAATCATCGCCGGCATTATCTTCCTCATAAACCGGGATAAGATCCATACCCATTGGCGATTTACCAGGTTTGTCACGGCGATAGTTTGAATCCATAGGCGCAACCCAGTACAAAGGTTTTTTCTCTTTTTCTTCACCAGCAGAGTTATCGGTCGCTGTATTGTCAGCGAACAAAAGGTGCCAGCCAGCTGCGCCAAGGGCCGCTCCGATTGCAACGGCAGCAAGCAGTTTTATCGCTGAGGTGTTTTTGTTCGTTGACATTAGTGTTCTCCAAGATTTTGAGCTGATACGGTTGAAACGCGCTCATCGGCATTCGCCTCAGTATTGCCAGGTTGAGGTAAAAAGTAATTAATTCGGGCAACGGTTTTTAATGCGTTCACATCAATTTGCAACGCCGAAATCCGCGCATTTAATTCGCTAATTCGAGCGCGTACTACATCAACAAAGTTACCATTATCATTGGTATAAGCCGTTAACGTTGCTTCTGCGTGATCATGTGTTTGTGTTAACAGTTGTTGTTGATAAAGGGCTTGACGCTCGGATAAGCGATGTAGTTGTTTTACTTCGGCTTCAACGGCGCTGATCATTTGCTTTATCAGCAATAATTTTTCGGTTTTTACCGCTTCGCTTTCCGCTACCGATGCAGCGACGGTTTTGTCTTGTTTATTAGCAGTAAATAGCGGCACATCGAAGCTCACGCCTAGTGAAAACAAATCCGCTCGGTCATCGCCAGCGGGCGTATTATCGCGATAGCCATAACTGGCATTCACCGCCCATTGCGGTTTGTATTGTTGTTTGGCGAGCAATACCGCTTGTTGCTTCGCTTGTTGCTGCACATCAATAGCCAATACCGCCGGGTGAGTTGCTAACTCTTGCGCCAACGCATTACGCGAATAATTATTTTGATTTAACAGCGATGGTCTATTTAGAACCACAACAGGCAAAGTAGAATCGACCGCCGAAAGCGTGACTTGTTTATCAAAATCGAATGTTGGCGATGCGGTATTGACATCGTATACGTACAGCCACTCGTGTAAACGCGCCAACGCCGTTTCTAATTTTTGTTGTTCAACGGTGAGCCGGTCATCAAGTTGAATCAACTCTAACTGGGCGCGAATCACATCTTGTTGCTTGGTATTGCCAATCACATTGGCATAGTTGGCGGTGGCGATCTCCGCCATCTGCAAAAACAACGTGCGATCAGCCTCAATTAAAGCAACGGTTTGTTGTGCCAAATACGCATCCAACCACAATTCAGCAACAGTGCGCTTAACCATCGCTTGTCGGTTTTCTCTTAGCAACGGAAATTTACTACTTTCAATCGCCAGTTGCTGTTGTTTAATGGCCAGGCTATCGCCGCGCACAAATTTTTGCGTTACACCAACTTTGAGTTGTGTCATGCCTTCTTGACCAAAGTCCCAGCTATCGGTTGGCATATTCATTAAACTGAGCGATACCGTCGGATCGGGTAATGTCCCAGCCGCAACGCTCTGTTGTTCAAGTGCTTGCTGCTGCAATGTATTACTGTGTAACCAAGGATCATTTTGTTGTGCTAGTTCTACCGCTTGCTCAAGCGTTATCGGTTGCACAATAGTCGTGCTATTCGCGGCAGCACCATTGATTATCGCGCCTTGCATCAAGCCGAATAAAGCGATGAATTTAGCCTTCGAAGAAAGTGACATTACAGCAGCTCCTTATAGCGATTTACAACGCTGTCAACTGCACTCGCGTTATCGTCTTGTGACAGCGTCAAAGCTGACCAAATTAATAAAAAATGTTTCATTTTGCCTAAAGTAAACAGGTTATCTCGTTACCAAAACAGGTCGAGTAGATAGTAAAAACGCGCGGTATAAGTACAAACACCCTATTTTTGCTAAAAAATAGGCGTACTAATCCCGTATTAGGCAAATATGGGTGGTCGATAGAGAGAGGTAGATAGGTGCAATGCATGCTGTTGCGAGGCAACGATGCGAATAGCTAAATTAGTCATATACGCGGTTGAATGCGCATGGGATGCAACGGCACTCGTCGATGAACAGGCATTGTCAGGACATGTACATTCGGCGCCACAGCAATTTTCGCTGTCTGTTGCACCATTGAAGGCTATATGACTTGCTGCTGATTTACTATGGTCCATATCCGTGTGTTGCATTGCGCTGTGTTCCATGCCGCTGTGCTTAATTTCACCTTGCGACATTGAACCGTGCGACATTGAACCGTGTGACATTGAACCGTGTGACATAGAACTGTGACCTGCAGAGCCGTGTTTCAGGCTGTGTAGTTCTTGCTGCGCTCCATGACTCATCATCTCACACGACATACCCGCAAACGCAAACGCTTGCCCAATCAAGGCAATAAGCGTAACCATAAGCAGTATGTGAGTAGTTATTGATTTAGTCATAGTATCATCAACAGTGAAAGCCCCTTGAGAGTAAGATAAAAACAGTTAAATGTAAATACCTTTACCTTTGCTGTAGGCCCTTAGCAATTTTCCTCTTCGCTTTAAAAAAGTAAATCATTTCTTATACTTGTAGTCACTTAGCGAAAATACGTCGAGACTCAAACAATGAGTACTAGCAATACCTTTGTTGCGGATAATGGTGACACCTACATCGATAACAAGCGTTACATGTGGCTTGTTTCACTGCTCATTCCTGTTATTGCGATAACGGGGCCGCTTCTGCATATGCAATTTCACCGTGAGTTGTTTTTATGGGCTTTTTTAATTATTTGGTACGGCCTGTTTCCACTGCTCGATGTGATCTTGGGCGAAGATAGCAGTAACCCACCAGAATCGGTCATTGCGCAATTAGAAGCCGATCCTTACTATCGCATCATCGCTTTAATCCATGTCCCCGTTGTCATCGCGAGCTTTATTTTTCTCGGCTGGTTTGTCGCGCATGTTGATTTATCACTACTCGGTTATTTAGCAACGGCATTACTTGCCGGCTACGTGGGCGGTCATGGTTTAAATATTGGTCACGAGCTAGGTCATAAACGACATAAATTAGATAAGTGGATGGCAAAAACCGTATTAGCTATTGCCGCTTACGGCCATTTTTTTATTGAACACAATCGCGGCCATCACGCCCATGTTGCCACCCCTGAAGATCCCGCTTCAGCCAAAATGGGCGAGAGTATTTATCAGTTTGCCCTTCGAGAATTACCGGGCGGCTTTGTTCGCGCCTATAACGTTGAAAAGCAGCGTTTTATATCTAAAGGGCTGTCGCCTTGGACGCTAAAAAATGAATTTCTGCAAACCGTGCTGATGACTCTTAGTGTGTACCTTGCTATGGGCTTATGGCTGGGATTAGCCGTGGTTCCTTACTTACTGATTGCTGCGTTTTGGTCAATGTGGCAGCTTACCTCGGCCAATTACGTTGAACACTATGGTCTCAAACGCAAAAAGCTCGCATCGGGTAGATACGAGCGACCACAACCACAGCACAGCTGGAACAGTAATCATGTCTTTTCAAACTGGGCGCTGTTTAACCTGCAACGCCACTCTGATCACCACGCCAATGCCTCGCGAAGCTATCAATCGTTAAGGCACTTCGCAGACCTGCCCTCACTACCCAACGGCTATTTTGGCATGTTTGTGATCGCCTATATACCGTGGTTTTGGTTCAAAGTAATGGATAAGCGTCTAATTGAGGTAACCAAGGGTAACCTTGATCAGTTAAACATATTACCAAGTAAGCGACATGTGTTAATTGATAAATACCATTTAACGACTCGTAAGAGCTGAGCAGGGCGTGATAACTTATTTCTCTACGTGGCTATCAGAGTATGTCGTTAAGGCTTAACGTACTCCGCCAATTCTTCCTGATAAAAATAGTCACCTTGAGATTGAGTCAACTTAATAAAGTTTTTTACTTTTGGCGCATAAATAAAGAACTTATTATTCTCTGCAGAATATTTTGAATAGATAGACGTTTGTATCGTATTGTCGAATACGATAAATAATGTGATATTAAAGCTATGCAGGCAAAAGCAAGTTCGACACATTGACTAGTGGAGTAATCATGAGAACCCTGGACTCAACCCGTAAGTTTTTTACGATTGAAAGCTTGTCTGGCATATTGCTATTAATAATGGCTGTGCTTGCCATGCTCATTAAAAATACGGGAGGAGCAGAAGCCTATAATGCTCTGCTTTTTGCTGAGATAGAAATCAGAGCAGAAGCCTTTAGTATCAACAAACCGTTATTGCTGTGGATAAATGACGGTATTATGGCGATTTTCTTTTTTGTAGTCGGGCTTGAGTTAAAAAAAGAGCTTTTAGTTGGTAAGCTCTCAGATCGACGCACGCTGATGTTACCCGTTGTAGGAGCTTTAGGTGGAGTACTGGTTCCTGCATTAATATATTTATCCCTTAACTGGGGCAACACACTATCAGCTCATGGCTGGGCAATACCTACGGCAACAGATATTGCGTTTGCCCTAGCAGTGCTTTCGATATTAGGAAATCGGGTGCCAACGAGCCTAAAATTATTTTTGATGACGTTAGCTATTCTAGATGATCTGGCTGGCATTATTATTATCGCTTTTTTCTATACCGATTCTATTTCTTGGCTGTCGTTACTTTTGGCAAGTATTGGTTATCTTATCCTATTCACATTCAATCGAACTGGTGTTAATCGAATAGCGCCTTATTTGTTAGTTGGTATTTTTATCTGGATTTGTTTTTTAAAGTCAGGTGTTCATGCCACCATTGCTGGTGTGGTTAACGCCTTTTTTATTCCTTTAACGCTTTCCAAAGCAGGAAAAACAGATCATAAAAATGGCCTGCTCAGTCAGCTGCTTCACAACTTACATCCTTACGTAGCAATAGGTGTGTTACCCCTATTCGCATTTGCTAATGCAGGGGTTCAACTCGATACTACGAATTTGAGTAATCTATTTACATCAGTGCCTGCCGGTATTGTATTGGGGCTTTTTATCGGTAAGCAATTGGGCGTATTTAGCTTCAGTTTTATCGCCATTAAACTCAAGCTTTGTCAGTTGCCTCAAGGAAGTAATTGGGGACAGCTTTATGGAACGTCAGTATTATGTGGTATTGGTTTTACAATGAGTCTATTTATTGCTTCATTGGCTTTTGCTCATGGCGGTGCAGGTGAAGCTAGAATTGATCGATTGGCAATTATTTTAGGATCAATCTTATCTGCCTTATGGGGTGTTTTAGTTCTCTATCTCTCAAGTCGGCCTCAAAAAAGCTCTATAGAATGAGCAAGACTTTAAGAGGAGTATCAACTGCTTCATTTCACCGTATTGGGACTTCCTCTGGTAATAGATGCTCCGTGCTTACGATTTAAATAGAGTACCGTTAATCCGCCCCTTTCATCTTCTTGCAAAATGGCGAAGATTTGTGTTTCCGTGAATCGTTGTTTTTCATATTGTTGTCTCCGTTAGGTTAACAGTAAACGGAAAACTCTATAAAAGCGATTCTGATTTTAAGGGAGGGCTACAATTTTTTCTTTAAAGAAATGCCTTACCTCTGTATAAGCCTCATACAATCTAATTGCTTGGGGTTTGCTAACGTTATAAACTGTTAATCTTCACCATTCAACTGTAGTAAGGCAATGAAATATAATAGCTGTTTTATTTTTACTGCCCATTTCCATTGTTCTTGAAGCGTAGATTTATATATAGTTTTCCAGTTATCTCGATACCACCAAGAAAACCAGATGACCAAATTATAAGTTAAACCTTAAAACGTTGACTTAACGCTACGCCGATAAATACAAGCATAAAAATGAGAGCTTCAATGACTGAGCCATTACCCGATTTAATTAAAGAAATATTAGACAAAGACACAAACGCCGATATTGCAAGTGATGTTGTTATTCAGACGGATGCGAGTGAACTTTCTCTTTTACTTGAATCGTTACCAATAGAAGAGCGCATATCTCTTTGGGAAAAAATCCCGGTAAACAAAAAGCTTAATGTGCTGATAGATATGCGCGGTGACCCTCGTGAGGTGTTAGTTAATGCAACTGATGAAGAACAGTGGGCAGAAATTTTTCAAGAGATCAATGCGGAAGACTTACTAGAATTAGCCAGCTCCTTTCCTCATGAGTTGATGGAACAAGCATATAATGCTCTGGATAAAGTACAAAAATCTTACTTTACAAAAGCCAATGAATTTCCCGAAGATCAAGTTGGACATTGGGTTAATCATAATTTTTTAATTCTTCCTATTAACGCTCGTGTAAGGGATGCAAATAGATTATTACGTAGAGATGTGCCAAAGCTTTGCGACACGATATTTTTGGTTAATCGATTTGGTCATTTTTCTGATGCCATTTCAATCGTAGATATATACGGCCAACCCGAGCACATTCCATTAGCCGACTTAACTATTGAAGAATTTCCTGTCTTAGAAGCAACATCATTAACTCACGAAGCCGCAACTAATGTTCACCATTCTGGCTATAGTGCGTTGCCTGTTATAGATGAAAATATGAAGCTGATAGGAAGACTAGATGCCTTGGCTGCCTCCGACTTGATTAGTGAGTACTACGAACGGCAGTTAATGGCCAGCGCAGGTATGAATGAAGATGAAGATCTATTCTCACCTGTGAAAAAAAGCGCTCAAAGCCGCGCGCTATGGTTAGGTATTAACTTAATAACGGCCTTATTAGCCAGTGCTTTTATTAGCATATTTGAAGCTACAATACAGCAAGTTGTCGCACTCGCAGTGTTAATGCCCATAGTGGCGAGTATGGGAGGAATTGCAGGCAGCCAATCATTAACTCTAATAATTAGGGGCTTGGCATTAAATCAAATAACAAAGGCGAACCTTGGGGCATTATTAAAAAAAGAGCTTAAAGTCGGTGGATTAAACGGGGTGGTCTGGGCCGTGGTTATTGGGTTGCTGGCAATGTTTTGGTTTAATGACAGCCTGATCGGTGCTGTTATTGCTGTCGCGATTTGTTTAAACATCTTAGCAGCGGCCTTAGTTGGTGTTGTTGTGCCTGTCGCCCTAGATAAATTTAAAATCGATCCCGCATTATCTGGTTCTGTAATATTAACGACTGTAACCGATATCGTCGGCTTTGTTGTGTTTTTAGGTTTAGGCACCCTGATTTTATTATAAGAGGGTGTTATTGAGTTTTTATAATATGAATCAATATATTGCGATTTGGCTTGTTATCGCATTTTGCATATTTCAACCGAAATGTTAGGGTTAAGTTTCTGAGATATTTGGTTTTATTACAATGTTTAAAGCATAAAAAAACGAGCTCAATTGAGCTCGTTTTTTCTAAGTTTTACTTTCAAACTTTATTCGAAAGTGACAGCACTTACTCTGCGTCGATGTACGTCTCAACTGCAGGGCATGAACAAATTAGGTTACGGTCACCGTATACATCATCGATACGGTTAACGGTTGGCCAGAACTTGTTAGCTGCTGCAGCTGGTACTGGGAATACGGCCTCGCTTGTGCTGTATGCTCGGTTCCAGTTAGCGTCAGTAATATCGGCTAATGTGTGTGGCGCGTTGTGAAGAGGGTTGTCTTCAACAGTCCACTCACCTGATTCAACTTTGGCAATTTCAGCGCGGATTGACGTCATCGCTTCAACGAAACGGTCAAGCTCAACTTTGCTTTCAGATTCTGTTGGCTCAATCATTAGTGTGCCAGCTACTGGGAATGACATCGTTGGTGCGTGGAAACCGTAGTCCATTAAACGCTTAGCAACGTCCATCTCAGTAATGCCAGATGCTTCTTTCAGTGGGCGAAGGTCAACGATACACTCGTGCGCTACGCGGCCATTGTTACCCGTGTATAAAATTGGGTAGTGTTGGCTTAGTTTGTGCGCTAAGTAGTTAGCGTTGGTGATTGCGTACTTAGTCGAATCAGTCACACCTTTCTTACCTAACATAGCAATGTACATGTAAGAAATACATAAGATACCCGCTGAGCCAAATGGCGCTGCTGATACCGCACCGTTGCCGTTAAGATCGCTGTTAAACTCAACTAACGCATGACCTGGTAAGAATGGCGCAAGGTGAGATTTAACACCGATTGGGCCCATACCTGGACCACCGCCACCGTGAGGGATAGCGAAGGTTTTGTGTAAGTTAAGGTGAGATACGTCAGCACCGATGAAACCTGGGCTAGTGATACCAACCTGAGCGTTCATGTTGGCGCCATCTAGGTAAACCTGACCGCCGTTAGCGTGAATGATTTCACACACTTCGGTGATGGTTTCTTCGTAAACACCGTGCGTTGATGGGTAGGTGATCATGATACACGATAGGTTTTCAGCGTGCTCTTCGGCTTTCGCGCGAAGATCTGCTAAGTCAACGTTACCGTCTTTGTCACATGCCGTTACAACAACTTTCATACCAACCATTTGCGCAGAAGCAGGGTTAGTACCGTGCGCTGATGATGGGATCAAACAGATGTTACGATGACTCTCACCACGGCTCTCGTGATACTTGTGAATCGCGATAAGACCGGCGTACTCACCTTGTGCACCTGAATTAGGCTGCATTGAGATGTTGTCGTAGCCAGTAAGCTCTACTAACCAATCGCCAAGCTCGTTAATCATTTCTGAGTAACCTTGCGCTTGATCTAGTGGTGCAAACGGGTGCATGTTGGCAAATTCAGGCCATGATACTGGGATCATTTGCGCTGTTGCGTTTAGCTTCATGGTACAAGAACCAAGTGAAATCATTGAGTGGTTCAATGCAAGGTCTTTGTTCTCAAGCTTTTTGATGTAACGTAGCATCTCTGTTTCAGAGTGGTACGAGTTAAATACTGGGTGCGTTAAAATCGCAGATTCACGTACTAACTCAGCCGGAATTGACGACTCGCCAGAAGCAATAACCGCTGCGTCTAATTCTGCTACGTCTAAACCGTGGCCTTCACCTAGTAAGATATCAAATAGTTTGGCTACGTGCTCACGTGTTGTTGTTTCATCTAAAGAAACAGACACTTTACCGTCAACATCTGTACGTAAGTTAACATTCACCGCTAATGCACGGGCAACGATAGCGTCTTTATTTTCTACCGCAAACGTTAGCGTATCAAAGAAGTTAGCGTGTAATGCAGGCAAACCTTTTTGTGCCGTACCCAACGCTAAAATGTTAGCGAAACGGTTAATGCGGTTAGCAATGGTTTTTAAGCCTTTTGGACCGTGGTAAATGGCGTAGAACGCCGCCATATTGGCTAGTAATACCTGAGCAGTACAAATGTTTGAGTTGGCTTTTTCACGACGAATGTGCTGTTCACGCGTTTGCATCGCCATGCGCAATGCGTCTTTACCGCGGGTATCTTTTGATACACCGATGATACGACCTGGCAATGAACGCTTGTGCTTATCTTTGGTAGTAAAGAATGCCGCGTGTGGTCCGCCGTAGCCCATTGGTACACCAAAGCGTTGGCTTGAACCAATTACGACGTCTGCGCCTAGCTCACCCGGTGCTTTTAATAGCGTTAACGCCATGATGTCAGCAGCTACTGCTACAACACCTTTGTTGGCTTGTACCGCAGCTATTAATGGTGCGATATCAACAATCTCACCTTCTGCGCCTGGGTATTGTAGTAATGCACCAAACACATCGTGATTAACAACATCCGCTGCATCACCTTCGATGATGTCAAAACCAAACATTTCCGCGCGTTGCTTAACAACGTCGATAGTTTGTGGGTAAACGTTATTAGCGATGAAAAACGCATTACATTTTTTGTTTTTAGAAACACGCTTCGCTAATGCCATCGCTTCAGCAGCCGCTGTACCTTCGTCAAGTAACGACGCACTTGCTAAGTCTAGACCGGTTAGGTCCATACACATTTGTTGGTAGTTAAGGAGTGACTCTAGACGACCTTGTGCAATCTCTGGCTGGTATGGCGTGTAAGCTGTATACCAACCTGGATTTTCCAATACGTTACGCAAAATAACGTTTGGTGTTAACGTTGGGTAGTAACCTAAACCGATGTTTGATTGGAATACTTTGTTTTTACCCGCTACTGCTTTTAAGTCGCTTAACGCTTTTACTTCGCTTTTGCTCTCACCAATGTTTGGCAAGTTATCAAGGCGAATGTTGGCAGGAACAATTTCATCAATTAGCGCATCAACGCTGTCAGCGCCAATTTCTTTTAACATGGCGGCAGTTTGTTCTGCATCCGGACCAATGTGGCGACGGCTAAAATCTTCAGTTTGCTCTAACTGACTCAAAGTTTGCGTAGACATAGACTTTTACTTCACTTTCTTTGAAAAGAGGGATACCAAGGGCAAAGGCAAAATTTTAGCTACCCACAACATCTGTGATATTGCTAGGCACTAAAACCATAATCAGCCATAATCCCCTTGGTAAATAAACAATAAACCCCGAGTTTTTACTCAGGGTTTATACATACTTGTTTATACGAAATTATTCTTCGTCAACAACGTTTTGGTAGCCTTCAGCGTCTAATAATGAGTCAAGCTCACCTTCGTCGCTTAGTTTAATTTTAAACATCCAACCGTCGCCAAAGGCATCAGAGTTAACAAGCTCTGGAGAGTCTTCAAGATCGTCATTTACTTCAATGATTTCACCGCTAACTGGGGCGTAGATATCTGAAGCCGCTTTTACTGACTCAGCTACCGCAACGTCATCACCTGCATCAACGTCGTCGCCAACTTCTGGCAATTCAACGAAAACCATATCGCCAAGTAGTTCTTGTGCGTGTTCAGTGATACCAACAGTTACTGTACCGTCGCCTTCAACGCGAACCCACTCATGAGAAGACGCATATTTTAACTCTGAAGGAATGTTGCTCATTTTCTTGTTCCTAAAATGTTTTGTAAATGGTTAACTTTTTACCCTGAAATCTATCGGATCTCGGCCTTATTACTGCTCTGTTACAGCGCAAGATTGCCTTCATTTTAGCCAATAAATTACAGATGAAAAGCCTTATATCAAATATAACGACAAGGCTTGTCTATATTCTTATGACCGACGTTTTAGCGACGTCAATTAAAACGCTTTTTTACCGTTGCGAGCAAAGCTTGGCTTAATTACTTGCACATCTACCAGCTTTTTACGCATTTCTACCTGAACTGTATCACCTAGCTGCGTAGCTCTTGGTACACGCGCCATCGCAATTGAATGACCTAGTGTTGGTGAGAACGTACCCGAAGTGATAACGCCTTCGCCGTGTTCGGTGATCACTTTTAAGCCACCGCGCAACACGCCTTTTTGCTCCATCACTAAACCAACTAGTTTTGGTTCGGTACCCGCTTCTCGCAAAGTGGCTAACGCGTCTTTACCAATAAAGTTGCGCTCGGCATCATCCCAGGCAATGGTCCATGCCATGTTCGCTGCAAGTGGGGTGATGCTCTCATCCATGTCTTGGCCGTAAAGGTTCATCCCCGCTTCTAAACGCAACGTATCACGTGCACCTAAACCACAAGGTTTTACACCGGCATCGACAAGTGCTTGCCATAGGTCTGCCGCTTGCTCTTGAGCTACGGCAATTTCGTAACCTGCTTCGCCAGTGTAACCAGTCGTGGCTATAAATAAGTCGCCCGCTTGAACCGCAAAAAATGGCTTCATACCATCAACCGCTGCCGTTTGTTCACCGTTTAAAATGGTTGCTACTTTTGCTTTCGCTTGTGGGCCCTGCACAGCGATCATCGCAAATTCAGGACGCTCGGTAATGGTTACGTCAAAATTCTTCGCTTGCTCATTGATCCATACTAAGTCTTTTTCACGTGTAGCCGAGTTAACGACTAAGCGATAATCGGTATCGGTGAAGTAATAAATGATCAAGTCGTCAATAACACCACCTTGCTCGTTACACATGCCAGTGTAAAGGGCTTTACCTGCGACATCTAATTTTGCCACGTCGTTAATAACTAAGCGTCGTAAGAAGTCTTTTGCTTGCGTACCGTTAACATCAACGATAGTCATGTGCGATACATCAAACATGCCTGCGTCATTGCGCACAACGTGATGCTCTTCAATTTGAGAGCCATAGTTAATTGGCATTTCCCAACCGTGGAAATCGACCATTTTAGCGCCAGCTTCTAAGTGCTTGCCATGAAGAACGGTTTTATTTGTCATAATGTTCACTTTTTCAATAGGTTAGCTGTAACGTTAGGCGCTATAAACAGCCTAAGTTAACGGGCAAACGGCATTAGTAACGATTCGTAACCAAAGCGTTAAAAAATTTGCGCCAAATTATACTGAAAAGCGAACAGCCAATCAATTTTAAAATGCACACATTTAAAACAAAAAACAACAAAACAAACCCAAGACGAATTAAATTTGCATATAAAGCCAAATGCAAAATTTAATTTCACAAATCTCACCTAACGCCAATGCTTTTGTTAACAGAATGCTAACCAATCCACACTTAGACAGAAAAATTGCTTGAGGTAACACCACAGTATTACTCGCTCGTCTCGATATTTTGGTGTTGAAAGTCTGTCTATCACCAGCCAATAGGCGAGCCTTAACAGCCCTAGCCTATTGTGGCTCACAAGGTTAATTAGAGGTCTTGTTTATAATGACAAAGAGGAGGTAAATCGCTGCGCTGTCCCATGGCGTGTTTGAGCATCAGCTGTTTGAGTGGTTTTATTTGATTTAACATTGACATACCAATGCCGCGGATAAATTTTGGCAGCTTCGCTTGCATGGCAAAGCCTTGCTTTATCGCTTCCATTGCCGCCATCATCTCCACCGCATCCGATTTTCGCCAACGGCTAAACTTTTGCCAAGCTTTGTTGTCATTGAGCTCGGCATTATCTTGCAAAATTGCCTCTAGTGTCTGGGCAAATGCCGCTACGTCAACAAAGCCCAAATTAACACCTTGGCCAGCTAAAGGGTGAATCGTATGTGCAGCGTCGCCAATAAAAATAGCGCGCTGTTTAACAAAGCTGCGGTTTAAACGCATGGTTAAAGGAAACGACACGCGCTCACTGCTAAGTGTAACCAAACCGAGTTTGCCATCACTTGCCGCACTGATCCGTTTGTCAAACTCAGCAGGGTCTAAGGCCATCATTTGCGCGGCTTGCTCGGGCGGTAGCGACCAAACAATCGAACAGCTGTTGCGCTCAAACAGTGGCAACAAGGCTAGTGGTCCAGTGTCTAAAAACACTTGCCACGCGGTATCCTGATGACCGTGTTCAACGTTAACTGTCGCAACGATGGCGTGGTGGTCGTAATCTCTAAAGGTGAGTGGCAACTCAAGTTGCTGGCGTACCCACGAATTTGCCCCATCGGCAGCGACTAACAACTTACTCAATAAGGCTCCTTGCTTAGCCAAACTGATAAATACTTCCGACTCCCCCATGGCCATATTGGTTATCGTGTCATTGATAAGCTCAATACCACTGTCTTGCTCCACCTTGTGCCACAACGCCTTGCGAATCACATCATTTTCGATAATGTGACCGATATCATTTTTTTCTTTGCTTAGATGTGGACCATCAGCCACGCTAAAATCAAGTTTGCCGATGCCGTCTTTGTCCCACACGTGCATGTGTCGATACGCTTGGTGACGCTGCTGAGTGATCAGTGACCAAACACCGAGTTGGCGCAACAGATTTTCACTGGCATCGTTAATTGCACTCACTCGCAAACACGGCTCAGCGCTTAACTCGGTTATCGGTTTTGGTTCTATAACCGCAACGCGCAAGTCAGCAACCGCGCGTATTGCCAACGCGGCACTTAAGCCAACCATTCCGCCACCCACAATGGCAATATCATACTGTTGCATACTATTTACGTCTTATCTCGTTGTGTCGCTAATGTGCTTTGATAACCATCAGTTGTGATGCCCCATGGCTTTATGAGCAAGTGCTTGTTTGAGCGGAGCAATATAGTTTAACAATTTTAAGCCAATACCGCGCCCGAGTGCCAATGGCAGATAGTCATTAGAAAACAGGTGTACCATAGAGTCGGTAAAGTGAATGACTTGCTGGTGATCATTTGCGCGATGCTGCGCATACTCTTGTAACAAGCTAAAATCACCGATATCAGCACCGCTTTGTTTCGCCTTTATAATTTGCTGGGCTAGCTGTTTTACATCGCGAATTCCCAAGTTAAAACCTTGCCCAGCAATCGGGTGTAACGTATGCGCTGCATTACCCACTAATGCCATGCGATGAGCAATGCTGTCATTGGCTTGAATTAACTTCAAATCAAAGCGATCGCGTTTACCTATTTTAGTTACTCGTCCCAACCACAGACCAAACTGCTCGGCTAGCGCATGGGCAAAATCACCATCGCTCATCGACATCAGTGGCGCCACCTGCTCAGGTTTAAGCGTCCACACCAAACTACAGAGCGCGCTATCCGTTTGCCCAGATGACATAGTCACGGCGGTGTTACTCATAGGCAACATGGCCAGAGGCCCACTGTCAGTAAAGCGTTCAAAAGCACGACCTAAATGGGGGGCCTCACACTCTACATTGGCTATTATCGCGGTTTGCTGATAATCGAATTCTGTGGTTTGAATCTTGGCTTGGCGACGACATACCGACTGACCACCGTCGCAACCAATAAGCAACGTCGCGCTCAGCGACTGAGAGCCTGGAATGTCATCGGTGTTGTCCGCTATTGACGACGGGTTGAGTATGACTTCTACGCGATCGCGATGCCAATGAACATCACCGATCTGTTGAGCATTAAACAATGCAACCGAAGGGTAATTTTTTAACGCCTGATATAACGCCCGTCCGATAACCTGCATTTCCACCACATAACCCAAAGCGTCAACGTTGTAGTCTTGGTGGTACAGACGCGCTTTGCCGTAATGTCCACGATCAGAAACGTGAATGGATTTGATCGCCGTTGCATCGGCTTTGATCTGTTGCCATACCCCCAGTTGCTGCAAATACTCTGCACTGCCATTAGCTAAGGCGAGAACACGAGCGTCGAAGCTCGACGGCAATTGCTTATCAACTGGCGCGGCATCGATGAGGGCAATCGACAAAGGGCGTTTATTGTGTTGGCTTTGCTTAGCTAAGGCCAAAGCCATCGACGCGCCAGCTAAACCACCGCCAGAGATGATGACATCAAAATATTTGCCTGTTTGCATCGCGTGATTCCTGTCGGCTAGGTGTGCTTAAAAAGCACACCCTATTTACTGGTTGCTGGTCGCCATAAGTGCTTCAATTTCATCGACCGTTTTGGGCACGTTAACGGTTAAGTTTTCGAATCCGTTTTCAGTCACTAAAATATTGTCTTCAATGCGAATACCCAGCCCCTGGTAGTGCTCGTCAACATCGGCTTCAGCATCGATGTACAAACCAGGCTCAATGGTCAAAACCATACCCGGTTCAAATGGACGGCGCTGGTTTTTGTCTTGGTCGACGTGATAGTCACCAACATCGTGAACATCTAAGCCCAACCAGTGTCCCAAGCCGTGAATAAAGTACTGTTTACACGCTTTTTCTTCAATCAGCTGGTCCAAGTCGCCGGTGAGTAGCCCCAAATCGTATAAGCCACGTGTTAACACGTCACAGGCAATGGTATTCAATTGGGCAAACGACACACCTGGCTTTATCGCCTCAATTGTGGCATTTTGCGCATCGAGCACCACGTTGTACAAGGCTTTTTGTTGTTCGCTAAACTTGCCATTTACCGGAAATGTTCGGGTGATATCAGCGGCATAACCGCTGAGCTCTGCACCAGCATCGATAAGCAGTAACTCGTCATTAATCAATACTTCATCGTTGTCGGTGTAGTGTAAAATGGTTGCGTTTTCACCGCCTCCAACAATTGAGCCATAAGCGGCGGTACGCGCACCGTTTTTGGCAAACTCGTGTAAGATTTCCGCTTCAACTTGATACTCAAACACGCCGTGTTGGCAAAACTTCATCGCTCGACAATGGGCGTTACCAGTGATCGCGTTCGCTTCGCGCATAATGGCAATTTCTGCCGGCGACTTAAACAGGCGCATTTCGTGAATCAAATCGCGAATATCGGTTAGCGTATGAGGTGCTTTAAAGCCGTGTTTAAAGCCGGCTCGCAAAATATCGAGAATCGCAAACACCATCTCGTCAAAAGTCTTCTGCGCGCCTTGGGCAAACAGCAGCACATCGCGTTGATTGATGTACATTGGCAACACTTGCTCAAGCTCATCTAAGGTATAAGTGAGATCAAAGTTAAACGCTTGTTGCGCTTTTTCTGCACCTACGCGACGACCGTGCCACACCTCTTGTGCCGGATCTTTATCGCGACAAAATAAAATCGATTCTGATTGTTCGCCTTTCACTAACACCAACAGGGCATCCGGCTCGTGAAAGCCTGTTAAATAGTAAAAGTCTTTGTCTTGGCAAAATAAAAATTCAGTATCGCGTGAGCGAGTCACTTCTTTATTAGCCGGAATTAAAGCAACCGAATTATCAGGCATTTGCGCCAATAGACGTTGGCGGCGTTCAACAAATTCAGCCACGTCAATGCGAGTGTGTTTCATCATCAAAAAAGTCTCTGTGAAAAATACGTGGAGTTAGTGCAATATCTTATCGGGGCTTCGTTGCGCTGGTTTTGCGCCGAGTTCGGCAAAACACAATAAGCTTGAGATACGCACGTATTCTAATATTTCAAAATAGGCGTTTTCAGTATCTTCATCATCATCGATTTCGGTCGATAAGTTGGCGATATTGGCAAAATCATTAATGATTTCTTTAATTTCAGCCGAATACTCTTTGTTGTCTTTTTGCTGTAAGCCAAAGCCCAAGTTAAAGCCTTGCACCCACAAACCCAATGCCTGACTGCGTTCAAATAACGCTTCGTCATCATCGGGAAGCAACAACTGAAAAGTGAAGTTATCATCTAGAACCGATTGCCAAATATCGGCATAAAGTTGTTTGCACAGATCTTTAAGGCTCTTACCTAAACCTTCGCCGTTATTAAAAAAGTCACTGACTAAGGTTAAATAGCTCTGATCATCAAAACTAAAACCAGCGGCAACAATACCGGTTAGCAGGCCGTGTATTTCCGATGCATGCGCCGAAAAGTGTTCTCCTCCTAACGAGGCTTGCACGTTAGCGAAAGTTACGTTGGTGTTGTTACTCATATCATTAAGCCGTACCCATTAAGGGGTTATAAAACATTGCAATGTAGGCAAATACTAACACTTGCAGCGCATTTCGACCAGTGTTGCTGATGTTTTCACCGATGTTCTAGATAATTTGCAATATTTACCAAGAAGCTATTGAAATGCGTTAACATTTTCCGTAAAGTTCGCGCCGCCTGAGAATTCACCACACAACCTCCCTGGTGTTCAGGCATTTTTTGAAATGCTCGCGCATATCACTTTTTTATCTACAGGCGGTTGGGTATCTGACCTATCTGTGTATAATTAGTTATATCGGTATCTAATTGAACCGATGTTATGTTCCCTGGGGTGTTGGTTTATTCAACTATGTCCCTGAGCCGATACTTCTACCTTTAGGGGGCCCCGTATTTGCTATTGAGCATGCCCAAGTCTCATTGGGAAGCCTACGGTGAGTACACGGTCTCCGCCTTGAACACACGGTGTTCAAGGGCTGACGTTGAAGACGGCACCTTGGGGAACACCTTTCTCCTGTTAAATCAAAGGGTTGTTATCGACCCAAACAACCTCCCAAAAAGCCGCGCCAGCCAACTGTTTTACTCATTTATTGAATGTGTCTAAACCATCTATCACTGTCTTGATTTGATGCTTTATCGGTAATTTGAGTACATCGCCTAGTATCGCTTTTGGCTTGCTTGGTCAAGCCGCTTTCAGTAAGCTTTATTTACCCGGTAGCAATGGTCGATGCGAGCTCGGTTGAGCCAATAGGTGCAACGTTTGTCTCGCAGTTGGTGGCATCACCAACAACCGTATTGCAACTCAAGTCAGTTAACGAGGATAGTATGAAAAAGATAGCCATTATACTCAGTGGTTGTGGTGTTTTTGACGGTAGTGAAATTCACGAATCGGTGTTAACCCTGTTGCACGTTGAACTCAACGGCGGACAGTATCAATGCTTTGCCCCCGATATCCAACAGCATCATGTTATCGACCACTTTAAACAACAACCAAGCGATGAGTCGCGCAATGTGTTGGTGGAATCGGCGCGTATTGCCCGTGGTGATATTCAAGATTTAGCGCAACTGAATGTTGACCAGTTTGACGCGCTCATTTTACCCGGCGGTTTTGGCGCGGCAAAAAATTTAACCAACTTTGCCGAGCAAGGCGCTCAATCGTATGTACTCGATCAGGTTTTACATATTTGTAAAGCGTTTGCCGATGCTAATAAGCCTGTAGGTTATGCCTGTATTGCCCCGGTGATTATTCCTCGCGTTTACCCTGCTGGCGTAAAACTAACCATAGGTAACGATGCCGATACCGCCAAGGCCATTAATGAGATGGGCGGCCAGCACGTCAACTGTAACGTCGATCAGGTAGTGGTGGATGAGCGCTATCAGGTGGTTTCAACACCGGCCTACATGCTCGCTGAAAATATTGCCCAAGCTAACCGCTCTATCGGTAAGTTGGTTGAACAGGTCATGGCGTTAACCAACTAATGAACACCAATCACTTACCAGACGGCGCATCACAGGCATTAAAAACGCAACGACAAACCATACGCCAACAAGTGCGCAACCAAAGACGCTCGCTGTCAGCAGAACAACAAGAGGCCGCTAAACTGGCAATATGCGATCGCTTAACCGCACACCCACGTGTCCAATCGGCTCAGCATATCGCGGTGTACCTCGCCAACGATGGCGAACTCGACCTCAGTGCGTTTATTGCCTGGTGTTGGCAACACAACAAACAGGTTTATTTACCGGTTATTCACCCGTTTTGTTCCGGCCACCTACTGTTTTTGCAATATCGACAGGATTCTCCTTTAGTCGTTAACGATTATCGCATATTAGAGCCGGCGTTAAACGCAATGCATGTCATACCAAGAAACCAGCTTGATGTCATTGTGACACCATTAGTCGCCTTTGATCAAAGTAACAATCGCCTCGGTATGGGGGGAGGATTTTACGATCGAACACTGTCGTCTTGGCACACGCTGTATCGGAACGCCTCAACCGAGCAAGCAAAACAGCGCTGTCAACCGTACCCGATTGGCGTAGCTCATCGCTGTCAGCAACTGAGTCAATTACCGATTGCGCATTGGGATGTGCCATTACCCGAGATAATTTCGGTATAAACCTTGAATATTACAAGGTTTTTGATGACGACTGGCTAGCGCATGGTTATAATTTAAATCACCACATTAAGCCATTTGGACAAGCAAATGACGCAAGATGAAATGAAAAAAGCGGCGGCGATTAAAGCCATTGACTTTATCGAAGACGATTCTATTGTTGGCGTAGGGACTGGCTCTACGGTGAACTACTTTATTGACGCCCTAGCTGAAATAAAACATCGGATAAAAGGCGCGGTTTCAAGCTCACAAGCCTCAACTGAGCGCTTACAACAACACGGCATCGAAGTATTTGACCTCAACAGTGTAGACAACCTTGAAGTTTATGTAGATGGCGCCGACGAAATCACCGAACACATGCACATGATCAAAGGCGGTGGCGCGGCGTTAACTCGTGAAAAAATTGTCGCAGCGGTGGCGAAAAGTTTTATCTGTATTTGCGATGACTCGAAACAGGTAGGCGTGCTGGGTAAGTTTCCACTGCCCGTTGAAGTGATTCCTATGGCGCGCAGTTATGTTGCTCGAGAATTGGTCAAACTCGGTGGTGACCCCGTTTATCGCCAAGGCGTTGTAACCGACAATGGCAATGTCATTTTAGACGTTTACAATATGGACATTCTCGATCCCAAAGCAATGGAATCTAATATCAACGCCATCGTTGGGGTGGTGACCAATGGCTTATTTGCCCACCGCGGTGCTGATGTCCTTATCTTAGGTAGCGACAGTGGAACCCGAGTCATTGGCCAACTTCGTCGCCCATAGCCATCAAAACACAACGCACTTGTTGCTGCTGTGACACGGCCCCTTGCTTGATATTGCATTGGTAACAATCGCTTAGCGGTGCAATATCAAGCGCAACGTTGCCGCTCTGCCCTCTGTTGTTAGCTGTTTTTATCCGCTCTGATGGATCATATAAAAGCGATTAACATCGCCTAAAAAACACTTTCGAGTTTTCACTCTATATGCTAATTTAAGCATCAGTATTCACCTCCTGTTTACGATAACAAAAAATACTTATAACACCGTTGTATTACAAGGAATTCACCGCAAAAGCAGAACACACTCCGCTCGCGCAAACCATGTGTAAATGGTGCAAAATAAACGCATTGAACAGACTGCAGCATAGAGAGAAACCATGAGTAAAACGTCACTGAACAAAGATAAAATTAAAATATTACTGCTAGAGGGTGTACACCAATCGGCTCTGGAAGTATTTAAAGCAAATGGTTACTCAAATATTGAATATCTAAAAGGCTCTATCACCGATGAGGAGCTAAAGCACAAACTCAAAGGTGTGTACTTTTTAGGTATTCGTTCACGTACGCAAATTACCGAGTCAGTTCTTGAGCATGCAGATAAACTTGCGGCAATCGGCTGCTTTTGCATTGGCACCAATCAAGTGGAGTTGGATGCAGCGCAAATTCGCGGTATTCCGGTATTTAATGCGCCCTTTTCAAACACTCGTTCAGTCGCTGAGTTGGTATTAGGAGAGCTGTTGCTGCTGTTTCGCGGTATTCCTGAAAAAAGTGCCTTAGCACATCGCGGTGTCTGGCATAAGTCAGCAGCGGGCTCAGTTGAAGCGCGGGGTAAAACCTTGGGCATTATCGGCTATGGTCACATCGGCACTCAGCTTGGCATCATGGCCGAGCACATTGGTATGAAGGTAAAGTTCTACGACATTGAAACCAAACTCCCTCTAGGCAATGCCGAGCAAGTGGCCAGTTTAACACAGCTGTTAAACTGTGCCGATGTTATATCACTGCACGTCCCTGAAACTCGCGAAACACAAAATATGATTGGCGAAGCAGAATTTGAACAAATGAAACAAGGAGTCATTTTTATTAATGCCTCTCGAGGCACCGTTGTTGACATTGACGCCTTGGCAAATGCCTTAACTGACAATATCGTCGGCGGCGCTGCCATCGATGTGTTTCCGGTTGAGCCGAAAACCAATGACGAAGAGTTTATTTCGCCATTGAGAGGGTTTGACAATGTGCTGCTAACCCCACACATTGGTGGCTCAACCAAAGAAGCTCAGGAAAACATCGGTCGCGAAGTAGCGAGTAAAATCATTAAGTACTCAGACAACGGCTCGACCTTGTCCGCTGTTAATTTTCCTGAAGTATCGTTACCTGCACACACTGGTAGCTCGCGTTTATTCCACATTCACAAAAACCAGCCGGGCGTGCTCAATCAGATCACTCGCGCCTTTGCCGAACGCGATATCAATATTAACGCTCAATACTTGCAAACGGATGCAAAAATTGGTTATGTAGTTATTGATGTAGAAGCAAGAGACAGTGAAGTTGCGCTGCAGCAATTAAGGGCGATTGACGGTACCATTCGCGCTCGTTTAATCCACTAGACGTTGGCATTGACTGTCCATTTTATTGGCGCAAGCTCAGCACCGATAAAGCGGACAGTTAAAGCGCGCGTCATTGCACCAAGGCAAATACGGTAATAGTTACCCGTTACAATGCACGACGTGATACACTTGTGCCCGTTTCACGTTAACGCCAATTAAAGCGCCGAGTAAAGCGATTGCCGATATTGTTGGCTAGCCACAGACCTGAATGTAATAGATGTTAGTAAAGTACACAGAGCAATGCCGATTTAACGCAACCAATGGTTTATTAACCACTGGTGAGTGTACGCGTAAACACACTGGCTTCAGTTGGCGATTAACCCGATTGGTGTGTAACTTAACCCTATTGGCATTAACTGCCTTCGTAGCAAATGCAGCACTAAGTGCTCCAGTGTCCCCCTTGGCTCGCTCAATCAGCTCCGCAAGCAGTGCCCTTGACATCAAACAGTGGTCACACCCGATTGAGTTGGCAAGTAGCGAGCAATCTACGCCACTACTTCTGGCGCCTACAAACAAATTTCACAACGCTAGTGAACATACTAATTTGTCGCGCCTTGAGCTGTATTCTCAACATCGAAAATGGCTTCATCAAGCCAATTGGCTTTGGCAAACTCAGCAAAACATAACCCGTTCATTACCTATCTACTCTGCCTTGTCTAAGTCGCCTTTTAACGATATTCAAGTGGCGAGTTTAGTTAAACGCGTACAGCTTAGTTTGCTAAGTGGTAACTCTTTTGCTGGATATTCGGCATTAACCAAACTGATTGAGCTTAATGAAAGTGAGTTAACACCGCATCAGCGCAATGATATGTACAGTGCGATCAGCTTTTTTTTGTTGCGCAACGGCAACGTTGACGGCGCTAAATTATATCAAAGTCTGCTCGATCGAGCCTTGTTCAATCAACAAGAGCAATGTCAAAAGCAAGTGTTTATTGACCTTATCGATATGCATTTTTCCTTTAACGACTACAACCAACGACGCATTCACGACCTTGCTGAACACTGTGTTGCTCTTGGTGAACTGAGTTTTACCACATTGCTGGTTACCGATGCGGCGCGAATATTTAACGCTCACGGGTTAACCGAACAAGCTTTGGCGTTACTCAAACATTATAAATTGGTCATCTTTAACCAACCTCTAAAAACACTGCATCTGAGTTATTACCTACAAATGACCGAAATATATCAGCAACGCCAGCTGATTGACGATGCAAAAGACGTCGCCGATAATGCGTGGCAAACAATTAAGTCAATGCCTTTGCTGCCATTTACCGGAGAGTACGCACTTGAGCGCTTAGCTAATTTTGCTTATCAGCACCAGCAATATGACAAAGCACTTAGCATTCAAAATCTTTACCTTACAACGCAACAAGACGAGTTAGATATTGATTTGCAACGGCAACGACAACTGAGCAACGTCATGCTTAATATCAACGCCTTGAAGATTATTGAGCAACGCAAGGCCAATGACTTACTGGCTACCCGTGAAGAGGTTGAACGCCAGTCGTCGCTGTTACACCACCTTAATTCGACCATGCTCTATTGGGGAGTAACCTTTGTGGTGATCGCGCTCCTTTCGCTGCTGGTGTTTAGTCGACAAATGCATATCCGCCAATTAATCTTGCAACAGCGAAATGCTTGGACACGAGATCCACTTACCAAGCTATTATCTAGACACTACGTGTATCAAGAGGTTGCTCACATAGATGTGAATGACCCAAATCAAAGTGTACACTACGCCGGTATGCAATTGAGATTACAGGGCTTGCGTCGACTGAACGAAACGCACGGTTATCAAAAAGGCGATGAACTCCTTATCCAAGTTGGTAAGTTACTGGCTAAATATACCGATAATAAACACCATATTGCCCGTGCCGGAAGTAATGAGTTTATCTTGGTGCGCTATGATATTTTAACGGCATCGATGCACGGTATTGCGCGAGCTGTTGAACAACAGTTTTATCAGCTACTTGAAAAACTTGGTTATAGCAAAAGTGATGTAACACTATACATAGGCATCAGTGACAGTGTGCAAAGTAACTCAAGTGCCAAGTACTTTTTCACCGACATGAATATGGCCGTTAGCCGAGCACAATGGCCCGAAGCAAAAAGTAATATCGCCTTGTTCAGCGCCGATTGGACCGAGCGTCATACGTTCACGCGAAATAAGGGACTATGACGATGCTTCAATATACCTCTATGATTCGTTTTTTCTGTCGTTCGCCGGTGATATTTTGCTCTGCTAGCGGCTACAACACATTGGCTAAGTTAGCCCTGTTCGCACTATTGAGTATAGTGCTAGCCTTTAATGTGTCAGCAAATAGCCCGATAAAGAATCTTATCTATCAAGAACAAATCGATGATTTAATTCACGAAGCGCTTGACGTGCGCAGTAGCGATGTAAGTCGCAGTGAGGCATTGTTACAGCGCATTGAAAACAATCTAAATCGAATGACGCAGCGACAAACAGAGCAGTATTACTTCCTCAAAGCGTATCACTTGTCTATTAACGCACAATACGATCAAGCCATCGCCATGCACGCGCGTAATACCGCGTCAAATGACCCCTACTTTCGCTTGCGCGCCAACGCGAAAATGCTGCGACTGCACTTGCTACAAGAAGACTACCGTATGGCAACGGCTATGTATATGACGGCAAAACAGTCAATGGCGTCAATCAAGCACCGCAACGGTATTTATGTCAATGCAATAACGACGTTCATGATGTTTTACAACGATGTGCATCAGTATCAGCAAGCGCTTGATATCTATGAACAGTTATTTACAACCGACGGGGAATTGCCGACCGTTAGACAAATGTGCTTTTTAAATCGAGAGCGCATTAAATCATCCTATGCCTTGAAAAAAATCAACAACATTGAAGCCACTTTCGACGAGGCAATGCAGCTTTGCTCGTTAGCCAATGAGCCACTAGTAAGCCACCAATTAACATGGATGCACGCTAACATGTACCTTGATCAAGGCAACCTGAATCAAGCCTATCAACTATTGGCGAGCTCATGGCCAGACGTACAGCAAGCAGCTTTTAACTTAAATATATTGCGTTATGCCACGGTTATGGCCGAAGTAAACAGCCAGTTTGGCAATCGACGTGAGGCGCAAATATTTGTTGATACCGTTCTTAACTACCGCTCGAAATACGGTAACCATCCATTGTTATTACGCGCTTTAAAAGTAGATGTGCAATTAGCGGATAACTTAACCGCGAAACAGCGCTTTGAAAGGCAACAGCAACTGTTGATGTTTAAACGCCAGGTACTGAGTAAAGAAAATGAAAAGGCGCTTTTGTATCAAGCCATAAGCCACTCTATTGAAAAGTCGTGGGTTGCTGTTGACAGCTACCTGCAACGCAATGAAAGCGAACGGCAACTGGCCAATAATATAAGCTTACACGTTTGGGGCGGTTATCTCTTTACCGCAATCATGGTGATCGCCGTAATTGCCTCGTTCAAATACATCGCCTGGTTGCTAAGACTTAACCGCATTGCCCGTGCTCGCTTAAGACAGAGCAAGCGGCGCGCTAACTATTCCAATGTAACCAGTGCACTGTTGAGAGACGCATTTATCGAACGCGCCGAGCAACAGTTACAGGTCGCCAAGCAAGGTCAAGAAAATGTCAGCTTAGTGGTGGTAAATATTGATATGTTTCGTCGTATTTTCCATATGCACGGTATGGATATTAGCGATAGGCTATTGCGCTTTACCGTCAAGCGCATGCGTCATCACTTTGGTGGTAACGCCCTAATCGGCGAGTTGGGCAATGACCAATTTGCGGCATTGTTAGTCAATAGCGATGCCGAGCAAGTGAGTGTTCTGGCTGAACAATTACGCCAAGATGCATTAGATAGCAGTACCACAGCAGTGGCGGGATTTAAACTAGAACTCACTATTAGCTCTGGGATTAGCGACAACCAAATTAGCGGCTATCAACTGCAAGACATGCTTAGCCACGCAGAAAAGGCGCTTCATCACGCCAAGTTACAATGGGGTAATATCTCGCTTGTCTACGCCGACGACATGATCGAGCCAACGCAAAGCTACACTCAAGGCATTAAGGAATACATTAAGCGCCAGCGGTATTTACTCAATTAACGTGAGTTTTGGCGCAAGCTGTTCGCACTAACCATTGGCGATGTTACTCGCCATGTAGCTCTCCACAATAAGTGCTGCTGACATACAATCTATGTTGTCTTTTTGTAGGTTGCGAAACCCACCGTCACTAAATAACTGCTCTTTGGCATCGGCTGTCGTTAGCCGTTCGTCTTGTAATTCAACGATAACGCCAAAGCGCCCGTGCAAGCGATTGGCAAACTTTTTCACTCGGGCAGTCAGAGGTTGCTCCGAGCCATCCATGTTTAACGGTAGCCCAACCACCAGTAAATCAGGCTGCCACTCTTTCAACAGCTTTTCGATATCATCCCAGTTTGGGATGCCATCGCGGGCTTTTATCGCTTTTAAACCTCGTGCACTTTGTGTAATTTCTTGGCCTATCGCCACACCGATATGGCGCGTGCCAAAATCAAACCCCATCAAGGTTCGATTGCCGCTCTGTTTAGTCATAAGTAAATTACATTCTTGTTCATCGCTTAATTAGAGCTGAGAGTATAACCGAATAAAGCAGACAATGCTCTAGCAGAGCGATGGCACCGCGACAGCTTTCTGCTCTTAGCTTCCCCCTCACAGCTTTTTCCCTTACAGCTTTTTCCTCTTACAGCTTTTTCCCTTACAGCTTTTTCCCTTACAGCTTATAGCTTCCTTCTTACAGCTTGCAGCTTGCAGCTTCCCCCTTTTAGCTAGACTGAGCACAAAAAAAAGGACCTATACAAGATAGATCCTTTGATTAGGGTAAGCGCCGCCCAGTTGTTACCCAACCGGCGAGCTATAGATTACTCCGACAATGGTCGCATGTGCGGGAATAATATCACATCTTTGATCGTTGGCGAGTCTGTAAACAGCATCACCAAACGGTCAATACCGATACCTTCACCCGCAGTAGGTGGCAAACCGTATTCTAACGCGGTAATGTAATCTTCATCAAAGTGCATCGCTTCATCATCACCCGCATCTTTTTCTTCAACCTGCTTTCTAAAGCGAGCGGCTTGGTCTTCGGCATCATTTAGCTCACTAAAGCCGTTAGCAAGCTCGCGTCCGCCAACGAAAAACTCAAAGCGGTCAGTAATAAACGGGTTGTCGTCGTTGCGACGCGCCAATGGCGATACTTCCCATGGGTACTCTGTAATGAAGGTCGGCTGATCTAAGCGATGCTCTGCCACTTCTTCAAAAATTTCACACAAGTACTTACCTGGGCCCCAAACGTTTTCACCTTCTGGCTCTTTAACGCCTACTTGCTTGGCAATCGCACGTAATTCATCAAAGCGGTTTTCAGGATCGCGGATCACCGCTTCATCTAGTTCTGGCGCGTACTTTATAATCGCATCCATCATCGACAAGCGCGCAAATGGCTTACCAAAGTCGTAGAATTTTTCTTCAACCACCTCGCCGTCAGCGTTTTTAACCGTGTTGCGAATCACTGCATCGCCTAGGATGTCTTCGGCAAGTGTGCGCAGCATTTCCTCGGTCAAGTTCATTAAGTCTTGGTATGTCGCATACGCCTGATAGAATTCTATCATCGTAAATTCTGGGTTGTGACGCGTTGAAAGACCTTCGTTGCGGAAATTGCGGTTAATTTCAAAAACGCGTTCAAAACCACCGACCACGAGACGCTTGAGATATAGCTCTGGTGCAATGCGTAAGAACATTTCAATATCAAGAGCATTGTGGAATGTTTCAAACGGCTTCGCGGTCGCACCACCAGGGATGGTCTGCAACATCGGCGTTTCAACTTCCATAAAATTACGCTCAGTTAAAAACTTGCGAATGCCGTTGACGATTTTTGAGCGAATTTCGAACGTGTTACGCGTCTCTTGATTGATAATCAAGTCGACGTAACGCTGACGGTACTTCATTTCTTGATCAGACAAACCGTGGTATTTTTCTGGTAATGGACGCAATGACTTAGTTAATAGCTGATAGTCTTGCATATTAACGTACAAATCACCTTTACCTGATTTGCTAAGCTCGCCCGTCACACCAATGATATCGCCGATATCCAAAACGCCCCAACGCGCTTTAATATCTTTTTGTACCTGTTTGTCGGCGTAGGCTTGAATGCGACCCGACATGTCCTGTAATACTAAAAATGGGCCACGTTTAGCCATAACGCGACCTGCAACACTGAACACTAACTTGTCTTGTTCAAGTTGCTCTTTGTCTTTGTGACCGTGAGCAGCTTGAATATCGCCAGCGTAGTGCTCGCGAACAAAGTCATTTGGGTGACCGTTAGCGGCACAGTTAGCGCGAATATTTTCTAACTTACTGCGACGTTCAGCGATCAATTTGTTTTCGTCTTTCACTTGTTCTGTCATTGTCATTTCTCGTAAATTACAGGCCAGATTTTAAACTGGCTTCAATAAATGGATCCAAACCACCGTCGAGTACCGCTTGGGTATTGCGCGACTCAACGCCGGTTCGTAAATCTTTTATCCGACTGTCATCAAGCACATAAGAGCGAATTTGACTACCCCAGCCAATATCCGACTTACCTTCTTCTAGCGCTTGCTTGTCTTCGTTTTGCTTTTGAATTTCTAACTCATAAAGCTTAGCTTGTAGCATTTTCATTGCTTGCGCTTTGTTTTTGTGTTGTGAGCGATCGTTTTGGCACTGCACCACAACCCCGGTTGGTTCGTGGGTAATGCGAATGGCCGAGTCGGTTTTATTAACGTGCTGACCACCGGCGCCAGAGGCTCTAAACGTATCTATGCGCAAGTCTGCTGGATTGATATCAATATCAATATTGTCATCTATTTCTGGGTACACAAACGCAGAAGCAAACGAGGTATGACGACGCGCATTAGAGTCAAATGGAGATTTGCGTACCAGTCGGTGTACGCCTGTTTCCGTGCGCAACCAGCCGTAGGCGTATTCACCGCTAAAGCGGATGGTACAGCCTTTAATGCCAGCGACATCACCGTCGGTTTCTTCCATCACTTCCACTTTAAAGCCGTGAGCTTCTCCCCAACGCAGATACATGCGCATTAGCATATTTGCCCAGTCCTGCGCTTCGGTGCCACCAGAGCCTGCTTGAATGTCGAGATAACAATCGTTTTCATCTTGTTCGCCTGAAAACATCCGGCGAAACTCGAGTTTTGCCAATTGTTGCTCTAATCCTTCAAGCTCAGCCGTTGCTTCGGTCAACGTTTCTTCATCGTCTTCTTCAACCGCTAACTCCACTAGCCCTTCAATGTCTTCACACCCTGCATCCATATCATCAATGGTTTTCACCACCAATTCCAACGCACTGCGCTCTTTACCCAACGCTTGAGCTCGGTCGGGTTCGTTCCAAACATCGGGCTGCTCTAGCTCGCGGTTTACTTCGGTTAAGCGCTCTGCTTTTTGCTCATAATCCAAATATGAGCGAAGCACAGAGGTACGCTCGCGAATATCCTTAATTTGGTTAAGTATAGGATTGATTTCAAACATCAAAAGTTACAAAAGTCGCATGATAAATAGTAATCGCGCATTGTATCTTATCTAAGCCGCAGAATACAGACAGCGAGCGCGTTTTCGGCAAAAAAGTAAAAAAAAAAGCGCCTTGTGATTAGGCGCTTTCGATGTGTTCAACCAACAGCTGTAGACTCTGCTTTTGCCGAAATTCATTCACATCGAGTTTGTACGCCATGTGCACCCACTGACAGTTGGGGTTTGGCCATTTTTGTAAGTCGACGTTAAAGGCGATAGCATCAATAGCTAAGTCACCCTGTTGTACCACCATTTTAAGGTGCTTATCGCCAACAATGCGTTGCTGTAAAACCGCAAACGTGTTGTCAAATACCGGCTCAGGGAAACTCTGCCCCCATGGACCTGCATTTTTCAATAATTCAGCAAATGCTAAATTAAAACAGTCTGTTGATAACTCGCCGTCAGACAGAATCACGCCTTGCAACAGATCATCGGTTAGCTGGGCTGACGCATACTGATTAAACAACTGTTGAAATTGCTCAAAATCTTGCTCACCAATGGTTAATCCCGCCGCCATCGCATGCCCGCCAAATTTAACAATCAAATTGGGGTGTTGGCTATCAATATGCTCCAATAAATCGCGAATATGCAAACCGACGATAGAACGCGCAGAGCCTTTTATAAACCCATCATCGCCTTGGGCAAAAACAATGGTTGGACGGTGATATTTTTCTTTTATTCGACCAGCAACAATGCCGATAACCCCTTGGTGCCAGTCATCTTGATACAGTGCTAACGCACTGGGTAAACTGTCCTTGGTAAAGTTTAATTGTTGTAAGATTTGCTCCGCTTCGACTTGCATACCGCGCTCTATTTGGCGACGCTCTTGGTTTAAGTCGTCTAACTGAGCGGCAATCATTCGCGCTTGATACATATCGGTTGCGAGTAAACAGCGAATGCCAAGACTCATATCGTCAAGTCGCCCCGCCGCATTAAGCCTTGGCCCTAGGCCAAATCCAAAGTCACTGGCGCAAAGTTTGCGTTGGTTTTTGCCCGCGATTTCAATTAGTGCCTGAATACCAGGACGAGTCGCGCCATGGCGAATTCTCTTTAACCCTTGCGCGACCAAAATCCGGTTATTGTGATCAAGGCTGACCACATCAGCAACCGTACCTAACGCCACCAAATCAAGTAATTGCGCGAGGTTGGGTTCGGCTAGCTGATGCTCACTAAAGTAGTTTTCTTTGCGCATCAATTGACGCACCATTAGCATCAAATAAAACGCAACGCCAACGCCGGCAAGCGCTTTGGATGGAAATTCACAACCGTGTTGATTCGGGTTTACGATAGCGTCAGCATTGGGCGCTTTATCACTGGGTAAGTGGTGATCTGTGACAATAACCGTACAGCCGTGTTGTTTGGCGCGGTCAACACCCTGATGACAACTGATGCCATTGTCAACGGTAACGATGACCTCAGCCCCAGCTTGAGCAGCAAGATCGCTGATCTCTGGCGTAAGCCCATAACCGTATTCAAATCGGTTCGGTACAATAAAATCGTGGTTAGTCGAGCCAAGTAAGCGCAAACCGTCCATCATTAATGCGGTACTGGTTGCGCCATCGGCATCAAAGTCGCCAACAATGACGATGCGTTGATTGGCGCGAATCGCGTCGATTAACAATGAGGCAGCCTGCTCAATGCCCTTTAACAAGCTTGGCGCCAACATACGAGGCAATTCATGTTCGAGTTGTTCGCTACTAACGATGCCGCGACTGGCATAAACCTGTGCCAAAATGGGGTGTAAATGCTCACCAAAGCTGCTCTCTTTTGGCGCGCGGCGGCGAATTGTTTTATCCATATATGTCCAATCAAGATAACCGATGTGGGGAATATTAACTCAGGCAAGAATAGCCTGATTTTAGCTCAAAAAGAAGGGGCTAATTGCCCCTTCCTGTTAATTAGCTACGTTGTTTATCCAGTAGCGCTTTCAGCTCTTCAGGCGACCTATAACCGGGGACCATAGTACCGTTTTCCAACATAATAGCAGGTGTCCCTGACACCCCGATTTTACGACCAAATTGGTATTGTTCAGCAACGGGTTGATCACACACTTTTTGAGCGATTTGAGCACCGCCCTTAGCGCGAGTCATTGCCGACTGTTGGTCTTCACTGCACCAGACGCTGCGAATGTCGTTGTAAGACGGGCTATTTAAACCACCTCGAGGAAATGCCAAATAACGAACCGTAATGCCTGCTTCGTTGTATTGTTGCATTTGATTGTGTAAGCGACGACAGTAGCCACAAGTAAGATCGGTAAAGATGGTCACCTGGTACTTTTCATCCGCCGCAGGAAATACAATCATCGAGTCGTTAAATTGTTTCATCCCATCAATGCGTTTAGCGGCCAAACTGTTTTCCGTTAATGACACAATACCCTGCTCTTGCAACTGATACACCTTGCCCTGAATCAAAAACTGGCCGTCTTTTGACGCATAAAACAAGCCTTGCGGTGTGAAGACTTCGTACAAGCCATCGACTTTAGACGGGGTTACCGACTCTACGCTTAGGCCGACTTTATCGAATTGTTTACTGATTTGTTCATTGTCTGCATGTGCTGTCAACGACAACATCAAGGCAGATACAAACAACACTACTTTTTTAATACTTTTCATTGGAAAAACCTTACAACTAAAATCTCACGGATAGATGACCAATACGTATCCCACCAACAGTCCCGTCTACAAAAGACGTTGTTGAGGCATTCTACGTTGTTATTCAACGTTTAGCTCAGCCAACGGTTTATCACGTCACCTATATCAATTTATCGGTCTTGCATTATCATCAGCTTGGCTATGTGTTCCTCTTGCGAAGGACTAATTGTGCCAACCGATGTAACGGCATTTTTTTTAAGTGCCCGTAAAACTACTTGCCTTCACATCTAAATGCAAGCAAAACCAACAATCTATGCGCGGCTTTGGCTAAAATAACAACCACCGCATGGGCACTCGCTTTGACTTTATTTACAGCCCATGCTGTTGCAGCGGTGCGCGAGCCTATCAGGCAATAGCTTTGCCAGTGAAGCAATCTATTTAGTATAGCCATAGATTGATCATTCACCGCGCCATCGCGTTGCCAACTTGGACGCAATGGCGATTAGTGTAATTATCTGTTGCTAACATAGGATCTTAGCTAAATTTAAGGTAGAATCGCGCCTCTGTTAAATAAGGTACTGGTTAACGATGAAAATTGGCTTGTTTTACGGCTCGACAACCTGTTACACCGAAATGGCGGCTGAAAAAATTCAGGCCACATTAGGGGCAGATCTGGTCGATATACACAACATTAAAGATATCCCCCTTAACCAATGCGAACAATACGACATACTCATTTTTGGTATTTCAACGTGGGATTTTGGTGAATTACAAGAAGATTGGGAATCAAAGTGGGATGATGCTGCGGCGTTAAATCTAAACGGCAAAGTGGTGGCTCTATTTGGTCTTGGCGATCAAGAAGGCTATGGCCAGTGGTTTCAAGACGCGCTTGGCATGTTACACGATGTGGTTATTAGCTGTGGCGCTGAAATTATTGGCTACTGGCCAAATCAAGGGTATCAGTTTAGCGACTCAAAGGCGTTAACCGATGACTCAGAGTACTTTGTTGGTCTCGCATTAGATGATGAAACTCAATACAACCACACCGACGAACGCATAGGTCAATGGTGTGAGCAAATCTTGGGCGAACTACAACAAATTCTCGACGAAAATTAATATGAGTTGGGCAAATATCAATATCCACTGGAGATATTTACCCAACAAGGTCAATCACAAAAATTACGATATACTTGTAAAACAAATACCCATAGTGGTCTAAGGTCTTCCCTTTTATGTTTGCACAATTTGATCTCGATGATGCGTTAGTTGGCGGCTGCGATAAAGCAGGCTTCAAAAAGCCTACATCTATTCAACAGTTAGTTTTACCCGAAGCGATGGCAGGTAAAGATGTTCTCGCCTCGGCGCCAACAGGCACGGGTAAAACCGCGGCGTTTATCTTGCCGTGTGCCCAGCACTTACTCGATTACCCGCGCACTAAGCCGGGCTTTCCTCGCGTACTAATTTTGGCTCCGACGCGTGAATTAGCAACGCAAATTTTCGAACAAGCCAAGCTGTTAACGCAATTAACCGACATAAAAATAGGCTTGATTACCGGCGGTGTTAATTACGGCTCGCACAAAGAAATTTTAACCAAAACGACCGATATCTTAATTGCGACGCCAGGGCGTTTACTCGAGTACATTGAAAATGAGCAATTTGATGCGCGTGAAGTTGAGATTTTAGTCCTCGATGAAGCCGATCGCATGCTCGACATGGGCTTTAGTGAAAATATTCACCGCATCGCAGGCGAAGCGAGATGGCGTAAACAGTCGCTGCTGTTTTCGGCAACATTAGCGGGTGCAGGTATTATTCGTTTTGCCAAAGAAATCTTAGACGAACCGGTATATCTCGAATCAGACCCTTCGCGCAAAGAAAAAGCCAAAACGCATCAG